>DATCBN010000009.1 GCA_036511855.1 Candidatus Eremiobacteraceae bacterium
GGCCGTGGAATTAAGTCCCTTCGTGTCAGAGTTGACTGCCAATAAATCGTCCGTTGAATCCGACGCTAAGCCTCCGGGGTAAAGAAATGAGACACCCGATATTTGGCTTTGGGCTCCGCACGCGCCGGCCGGGCAGGACACCGACCACAGAGCGCCTTCATTTGTATTTGAATCGAGGTCGTCGAAGTAAACGGTGTCATCTGATTGGATGGTCAGGAATCCGCCCTGGATGTCGTTGATCATCAGGAAATTACCGACGAACGTGCCGCCGTTAGGTCCTGGCAACCAAGTTGAAATCGACCCCGTTGCGGGGCCGGCCGGCTGTATACCATTGGTAGCAATGACCGTCCCGTCATTGGCAACTGCAACATCGACCGGATATTCGCTACCGGGAGTTGGATCTGTGTAGGTATTGTACGGCCTAAGTCGGCCTCGGTGATATACGAGCACGTTGCCTGCTTGAGTGTTCGCAACGTAGAGATCGTCGCGCGTGGGGTCCACGTACAATCCGTACTGGCCGTTCAACTTCGATGTAATCTGACCACATGGGCGCTGGCCGTGGAACACTCCCGAGTAGACGTAGATTACATGATTGCCGAAGTCGGATACGTACTTGAGCAAACCCGTCGCAGGGCAGGCATAGAAACTCGCTACCCGTCGACCGGTTTGAGTATTAACATTGAGAATTCCGTTTGCGAGCGCGATGCCAAGATTGCGGCTCGCCGGCGAAACATGATCGCTTTGTAGGTTTGCGGGTTTCGCCGCAATTACAGATCCGCTTGAACACCCAGCGAGAATCGCAATCGAAGTCGCTGCGCTGACTAATTGAACTATTGTCCGATAAAATAGATGGCGCATGGCCGCCTCCCTGTTTGACTGGTGGTCCGCTCCGGGTTCGCCCCAGATCAGCGGCAACCCGCCATGGCAAAATGTGCCTCCGTTCGCTCTGTCTGCTGTACTTCTGCTGTACAACGGTGACGAAATCTAGAGCAGGTCCGGAGAGACGCGCAAAGCCCGATATATCGGGCTTTCGACGATTAAATTCAGTGAGCGGGAGACGGGTCTCGAACCCGCAACCCTCAGCTTGGGAAGCTGATGCTCTACCAATTGAGCTACTCCCGCTCGCGGCTAGATATTTCTACTTGGACCAACCATTCCCTCGGCTCCGATTCAAAAACGATCGAGGCTCATCGTCGCGCGCGCGAGCGGAGTCACGTGGCCGCCGACCTCGATACCGTCCGCTCCGTTTTCGCCGTGCACGAACGCGTGCAGAAAGCTGCGACGGCCCATCTTAGTCCCTTGTTCGCTGACAAATCGAGTTCCATCGGCGCGCGACGCAAGTCCGTGTGCCATCATGAACGCCGCGAGCGGCCCAGTCGCGCTGCCTGTGGCCGGATCTTCAATGATCCCGTGCTCAGGCGCGAACATCCTCGAGTACGCGCCCTCTGGCGTCGGCGCGAACACGAATAGGCAATTGAGCCCGTCGGCCGGCGGGCTCAACGCCCGGAACTTCACCGGATCGACCCATGCGCGGTCGACGGCCGCTTTGTCGCGTACGGCCACGAAGATGTTCGGATTGCCCGCGGTCCACAGTTCGCACGGTACGCCCGGTATCAAATCGGCTTCGCTCAACTCGAGCGCGATCGCGCAATCGGCGCGAGCGTAGCTGCTCCCCTTGGTGATCGTCGGTGTCTGCAGCCAGATCATCGGGTCCGGGCCGGCTTCGATACGCACATCGACCTTGCCGACCTTTTCCTCTAACGCGAATGCCGGCTCGCCTTTGGGAATGAGGCCGGTTTGCTGGATGACGTACGAACTGCCGATCGTGGGATGACCGGCGAAGAGCATCTCGTAATTCGGCGTGAAGATCCGGATCCGAGCCGCGCACTCTTTTCGAGTCGAGGGAACGACGAAAGCAGTCTCCGACAGATTGAATTCGCGCGCGATGTCCTGCATCGTCTTGTCTTGCAGTTGCCGGCCATCGGGGAACACCGCGAGCGCGTTGCCCTCGAGCAGCGTCTGCGTAAAGACGTCGACGACGTGATAGACAAATTCCACTACTTCTTCTTCTTCCGGGCCTGTTTGAGCCGCTTCACCGCGGAGTTTACTTGCGTTTTCACCACCGCGCGTACGACCGATCCCAGTTCCCGTTTGTCGGCGAACGCATTCATGTACGGCAAGACGCCGATGACCGTCTCGCACGACGTGCACGCCACCGTCACGATGCGGTGCGTTCCGCCAGCGCGTTCCTCGCCGGCCCGAAAAGGGACAGCCTTTAGGCAGCGGGGGCACTTGCGTTTGAAGATATCCATTTCGCACCTCTCGCGAACCGATTTGCGTTCCCGTTTTGAAGTACCCTTGTTCGATCTTGACCTGCGGCAACGAGGACGGCAGGATTGGCCAGCCGCGCGTTCCAATTGTCGTACGATGAGATGCATAGCATTGGTCATCGTCTTATCGGCGTTGACTTCGACCATTTTGGCCCAAGGTGCGGAGTTCGCTCGGGTGCATCATCCCGTATCCACGACGAATGCACAAGCGCAAGGCTACTTCGACCAAGGCTTGACGCTGCTCTACGCGTTCAATCGCACGGCTTCGCGCCAAGCGTTCCAGCGGGCGGCGAAGTCCGATCCGGGTCTTGCGATGGCGTGGTGGGGCGTGGCGATGTCATACGGCCGCAACATCAACGTTCCCATCGAAGCGGCCGGAGAAAAAGCTGCGGTGGCGGCGATCGCAAAAGCCCGCGCTCTAGCTCAGTCGCGCGCCACACCCGAAGAGCGCGCGTTCATCGGTGCGGCCGCGGTTCGGTATTCAACGAAGGCCAAGCAGGATTTGACCGCGCTTGACAACGCGTACTGCCAGGCGATGCGTGCCCTTTCGCATGCGTACCCCGACGACAACGACGCCGCCGCGCTATTCGCCGAGAGCGCGATGGATCTGCGTCCATGGGCCCTGTACACAGTTGCCGGAGCGCCTGTACAGGGGACGGCCGAAATTGTTGCGACGCTCGAGGGCGCACTGGCGCGCGAACCGCTGCACATCGGGGCGAATCATTTCTACATCCACGCGACCGAGGCATCGCTGCAGCCCGGCCGCGCGCTCATAAGCGCGATGCGTTTGGGCAAGATGAATTTCGAGCCGGCTGCGGCACATCTCGTCCACATGCCCGCGCACACCCTGATGCGCGTCGGAGACTATGCGGGAGCGGTCGCGGCGAATTCGCACGCGACGATGCATGACCGGATGTACTTGCAGCACGAGAACGACGTCGAAGGTGGTTATTATTTCGGTCATGACCTCTTCTTCTTGGCGAGCGCAGGCGCGATGAACGGCGACTACAGTGCAGCGTCGAAAGCGGCGGCCGACTTGGTGTCTCAAGACGTCATCGAACCGCAGTTATTTGTCGACGTCCGGTTCGCCCGGTGGGCCGATGTGCTGGCCGTCGCCCAACCCAAGCCATCCGAGTTCGAACCGTTGCGGATTCCAGTCTGGCATTTCGCACGCGGAATGGCGCTCGCGTCGACCGGACGCGTCGACGAAGCGCAAACGGAACTCGACGTCGTTCGTCAGGCGTACGCCTCTCTCAAGGTACCCGGCATAACTGGGTTCTACAACGGCTCGCATGAAATTCTGGGAGTAGCCGAAAACCTGCTCGGCGCTAAGCTGGCGTGGGCCGCAGGAGATCATACCGGTGCGCTCGCGATGCTGCGCGACGCGGTGGCTGCACAGGATACCTTCTACTACATCGAGCCGCCGGATTGGCTTGGCCCAGCGCGGGAAACTTTAGGCGCCGCGCTACTCGCAAGCGGCGATGCGGCGGCCGCGGAGCGCGTGTTCAGAGACGATCTTATTCGCAATCCGCTCAACCCGCGATCGCTGTTCGGCTTGGCGCAGGCGTTGCGTGATCAAGGGCGGGATAACGATGCCCAATACGTGCAGGCGTCGCTGGACAGAGTGTGGGTCGGAGAGCCGCTGAATTTAAAGGATTATTTCTAAAATCCGGCTTATCGCAACTGACCGATGAGCACGCAGTACCCGTCGGGATCCACCACGCCGATCTCTCCGTTCGGCATGTAGTCCGGGTACGTCACATCGGTCACGGTGATGCCGACCGTCATCAACTTACGGCGCAACGCGACGACGTCGAGCTTCATCGCCTATTCAGCGCACCGATCAGGTGGAGGCGTAAATGTCGTCGCGCGTATGCGGGGCGCGATGGGACCCGTCTGCTTCGCGCTTCGCCAACAGCATTTGCACGACGCCCAGCCGGCCGGAACCAAAGCCTTGGGCCGAGCCCGCCATGTAAAGCCGCCACGTGTTGTACGTCTCGTCCCCCACGATGCGCCGAGCTTCAGTCTGGTTGTCTTCAAGGCGGCGGACCCAGTGTTGCAGCGTGCGTTGATAGTGCGGGCGCAAGTTCTCGGCGTCCAACAACTCAAATCCGGCGCGCTCTGCTGCTGCCGATGCCACGTCTAGGCGCAGCAAGTCGCTTTCCGGAAATACATAGCGCTCGATGAAGCCCGACCGGGCGGGCACGATCCGGGCGATGACGCCGCGCAATCCGGTGGGGACCGGCGTCTGGCTGACGATGCCGTGATTGAGGAATAAGCCGCCCGGCGCGAGCACCCCGTGCGCCGAATTGAAGTATGCGGCGAGATTTCCGGAGCCGACGTGTTCCACCATGCCGACGCTTGCGATCTTGTCGAACGCACCGAGCGTGGACAAGTCGCGATAGTCGAGCAACTCAACCGCACACGCCTTCTCCAACCCTTCGCGCGCGACGCGTTGCCGCGCGTATTCTGCTTGTCGCGAGCTCAACGTGATGCCGACGGCTTGGGCGCCGTATTCGCGAGCGAGAAAGCGGATGAGTCCGCCCCAACCGCAGCCGATGTCCAGAACGCGCTCGCCCGCACCGACGCGGAGCTTGCGCGCGATGAGGTCGTATTTTTGGAGCTGCGCGGCGTCGAGCGAATCGCTCGGCGAGCGGAAATATGCACAAGAGTACGTCATGTTCCCGTCGAGCCACAACGAATAGAATTCGTTTGAGACGTTGTAGTGGTATTCGACGGCCGCGCGATCCCGTTCGCGAGAGTGCCGGCGGCCGGTGAGGCGCGCGGCTTGGCGACGGGGCGCGTCGGCACGATTCGAACGGTCGGCGGCTTGCGGTGCGGTCGAAATGCGCGAAGCGATCCGGACGATTTCAAACCATTCCCGCGGAGTGCGGATCCTGCGAGCGACGGCGAGCGCGTCGATTGCGCTCTCGAGATCACCGTCAACCGAGATTTCGCCGCGGATGTACGCTTCTGCCACGCCGATGTCCGAGCCGGTCATCAATAATTCGCGAATGACGCCGGAGTGCATCAAGATGATGGTCGCGCGCGGCGACGAGCCTCGATGCAGCGAAACCCCGCCCGCCAGGACCACGTCGGGCGACGCGGCGACACCGTTGAACAGCTTGCCGAAGAGATCCTGAACCGCCTGGAAGCGGCCAGGGACAGCGGTGGGCCGAGAGCCGGCGGCCGGGGCTGAGGTCTGTTTGATCTCCGAGGTGACGTCGAGGCGGGCCATGGGCAGCATCCTTTCGCTCTTCGCTAGTCACTGGGAATACTAGCGACTGGAGCGCTCTTCGTCAGAGGCCCGCCTCGTTCCATTCCAATTATCGCGAGGATTAAGGTATCACCGGGGCCCGAAGGGCCTGTTGTTGGCGGCAATCGGTGAAGATGCGAGTTTACCGAGGGCCGGCGAGCTTACCCAGGGCCGATTGTGACCGGACCGTTGACGGTCTCGAGCGAGACTGTGCCCGGGCCGCTGTTATCCTCCAGGTCGTTCTTGACCGGTCCGAGCACCGTCGATGCGTGCACGTTGGCTTTGAAGCCTTTAGGTACGATGACATCGATGGGGCCGTTTGTCGTGCTGATCGTGATGTCCGGCTGAGCCGTGATTTTCGCGATGTAAGCCGCGACTGGACCGTTGGTCGTTGCGAGATACAACACGGTACCGGCGCCTCGCACAGAGATAGGCCCGTTGACAAGCGTCACCCGGAGCGGCCCGGTCACGTCGTCGATGACGATCGGGCCATTGATCACGTGGACCGATAGCGACACGCCGCGCGGCACGTGCATTTCTACCCTCGCGTAGGGCCGGTAGAATCCCAACCAACCAAAGAAACCCTTTTGTGGTGACGGCGAGGCGATCACGTGCATGGCTAGCGTGCCGTTCTCCATAGAGCCGTTGAGCCGGACGCTGTCTGCGTAATGGCCGGATGCGGCAACGGTTATGTCGACACTGCTTTTATCCCAGGCGTCGACGCGCAAATCGGCTTTGATGTCGTCGTTGACGTCTAGGAAGACCGGCTGGCCGTTGGCCAACGCGTGCTGGTAAGCGAGGGGCTGCGGATCGTCCGCCCGTGCGGCCGGTGCGACCGCGAACATGGCCAGCATGATCGCCAGAGCAGCGACTCCATGAGGCCCGCGAATGCAAGAGACTCGGTTGGCCAAACGTGTTGCCATGGTGGTGATACTTGCGGAATCCATCTTAAGTTACAGCACGTTTACGAGGAGAATGGCCGCCCACAGCCTAGTCCCAGGGGCGGGGCGTACCATAATCTGGAAATGCGGATCGAATGAAAAACCTCACTGCCGGCGCCAAGATCCTCGTCATCGACGACGAGAAGCGCATCCGCGAAATGCTCCAAATCGGCCTCGAGCGCAAAGGTTTTGGGGTGCGCTGTCTGCCTGATGGGCGCACGATCGGAACCGAGATCGATGAGTGGCAGCCCGACGTGGTGCTGCTCGACGTGATGCTGCCATACGCCGACGGATTCGCTCTGTTGCCGCAAGTCCGCCGCCGCACCCAGGCGCCGATCATCATGCTGACGGCCAAAGGCGATGTGGACGACCGCGTCACCGGCCTCGAACTTGGCGCCGACGATTATCTGGCCAAGCCGTTTGCGTTGAACGAACTCGTCGCGCGGATCAACGCAGCTTTACGAAGGCCGGTGCTGCAGCCGGACGAGCGCATTTCGTTCGCCGACCTCGTCGTGAATTTGAACACGCGCGAGGTGCGGCGCGGCGACACGATTGTCTCGCTCACGAATCGCGAGTATTCATTGCTCGTGACGCTTGCGCGCGAGCCGCGCCGCGTCTTCAGCAAAGAACAGCTTCTCGACTTGGCGTGGGGACACGACTTCGATGGCGACACCGGCGTCGTCGAGACCTACGTTTCGTACTTACGCGGAAAAATAGACGCCGGCCACGCGGTGAAGCTGATCCATACCATTCGCGGCGCCGGCTACAGCATGAGAGCGGGGCAAGCCTAAGCCTCTGGTCTGTACGTCCCAAAGGTCCACGGATGCCCTTCGAGATCGAGCGCTGCGAAATCGTGAGATCCGTAATCGGTGTCATGCGGAGGGTCGGTGATCCGCGCGCCGGCTGCGCAGGCGCGGACGTGGAGAGCATCGATCGCGGCGGCGTCGGGCAGCGCGACGTAAAATGAACTGGTGACGGCGTTGACTTCCTTCGGCGAACGGACGGCAAAGCCGTCGTCGCGGCTGTTGCCGATCATGATCAGATTGCCCGCGATCGCTATCTCGGCATGGGCCACGGTGCCGTCCGGCGCGTCGTAGACCACGTGCGGCTCCGCGGCAAATGCCCGCGTGAGCCAGTCGATCGCCGCTCGAGCATCGACGTATCGGGCCGTCGGGAAAATTGTTTGACCGGCGCTTTGCACCGTCACGGAGAAGCCGGCACGGGCGTCGTGGTGAGATCGTCGAGCAGGCGAAGCCGAACGAGCGTACCCGATTTGACATCGATGTTCGATTTCAGACTTGACGCCAGCGCCACGCCGGCCGCTGCCCCGACGAGCGTTCCCATGTGACTTCCGGTCTTCTTCGCGAGCATATGCCCCGCGACCGCCGAACCGACCACGATGCCGATGTTACGAAGCGTGTGGCCTTTGGGCTCGAATGTCCCCATCGAGACGATCGCGGCGTGGATGGGCGCAGTCGATCCGTCTGCTAGACGAACGTCGTCGAAGACGACGGTCATCGTCGCTTTGTGCGTCGGGCTTGCAGCCGAAATGTTTTCGACGTGCCCGTCGATCACCGCGCCGTTCAGCGCCGGGTTTTTATGGAAGAACGTATCCTTCTCGGCCATCGTGAAGGCAGCGCCTTGCTTGTTGGTTGCCGAGTTCAGTTCTTGCTGTACGACGGCATCGACTTCCGCGCCGCGCGCCGCAAGCGTCGTTCCAGACCCACCGCCGGAGCCGGTCTGCGCGGTCGACTGATTCGACGGCGCGTTCGCGCCGCTTTGCGAAGATGAATTCGACGAGCACGCAGCAATGCTGAATGCCGCGTATGCGGCTACCAGACAGAGAGTGGACTTGTTCATCGCTGATCCTCGCAGACGCATTGCAAGCTATCCCTTGACCCTGGCGACCAAGGTGCGCATTCGACCCGCCGATTCCTGCCGCGCAGAGGGCGGGACCGGACCAGGCCGAATCAACGAGCCATGAATAGATTACTATTTTCGGTGTTCGCGATTTTTGTTTTGTCCGTCGTCCCCATCGCATCCATTGCGGGCACGACCGGCGTTCAAGCCTTGCTCGATCAACGAGTCTCGAGTTCGTCCGGCGTCGGAATAATCGTCGGAGTCATCGACCACAACGGCGTGAGGATGTATCAAGCCGGTTCGAGCGGCACCACGCGGGCCTTGGATTCCCACACGCTGTTCGAGCTAGGTTCGGTCACCAAGACGTTCACCGCCACCATCCTGTCCACCATGGTTCTGGACGGAAGCGTCAAGCTTGACGATCCCGTGGCGAAGTATCTTCCCGCCGGCGTTCGCGTTCCAACCCGAAACGGCAAGCAGATAACACTTCTCAATTTGGCCACGCAGCACTCCGGATTGCCGCGACTACCCACGAATATGGATCCGGAAGGACCGGATCCGTACGCGCACTATTCCGCCGCCGACTTGTACGCGTTTTTGAACACGTATCGGTTGCCGCGCGACCCCGGTAAGAGTTTCGAATATTCGAATCTCGGCGTCGCCCTGCTCGGCGACGCGCTCGCGAATCGTGCGCACATGTCGTACGCCCAACTGTTGCAGTCTCGCGTGCTCGGTCCGCTTGGGATGACTGAAACAGCAATATCCCTCACGCCATCCGAAGCGACGCGCTTTGCCGCCGGCCACGACGCGGATGACGACGCAGTGGCGCCCTGGAACTTCGAAGCCATCGCGCCCGCCGGGGCGATCCGCTCGACCGTCGCCGACATGCTCAAGTACGTCCGCTGCAACATGGGCCAAGGACCGCTCGCCCAAGCTTGCCTCTTCGCGCAGAAGCCGCGGGCCACGTTCCCGCCCGGCAATCATATCGGCCTCGTGTGGTGGTCGGGCGATCTTGAGGCGATCGTCCACCATGGCGGTGACACCGCCGGCTACCACGCTTCGGTCGCCATATCTCCCGATCACACCAAGGGGACTGTCGTATTGACGAACGGCGGCGCTCCGGTCGACGATGTGGCAGTCCACGTCATCGATCCGAAGTTCCCGGTTGCGACGGCCAGCTTTCCACCCGCGGTTCAGGTCGCAAGCGCGACGCTCGAATCGTATGTGGGCATGTATGAAGACAAGACCGATGGTCTTACCTTTTCAATCCGGCATGTGGGCAATTCGCTGACCACCCAGCTTGCAGATCAGCCGCAGGTCCGGATGTACGCGTCGGCGCAGGATGCTTTCTATTTTCGGGCCGTCGATGCGAACATCGCTTTTTCGAGGTCCGCGGATGGCAATGTGTCCGCTTTGGCGCTGCATCAAAACGGGCACGTCGTAAACGCCACCCGAACGAGCGCGGTCGCGACCACGCCGACGGCGGCGCCATCATCCGCGCCTGCGTCGCCTGAGCCGGCGTCCACGCCTCAACCGCTGAATGCTAACGCTCTTGACGAATACGTCGGCACGTACGATACGGGCCAGGGTCTCGTGTTCACGGTGACCCGGGCGGACTTGCAGCTCATGGTGCGGGTGACAGGTCAAGAAGCGGCACCGGTCTACGAGTCTGCAAAGGATTCTTTCTACTACAAGATAGTCGACGCCCGGATCGACTTCCAGCGCGACGCGAGCGGCAAAGTCATCAAGTTAGTACTGCACCAAAACGGACGTGACCTGATTGCGGCGAAGCCGGGAGTGCCGCTTGCCCAACCATCGTTTCCGCCGGTCGTTGCGCTCGATAGCGCCACGCTGGACGGTTACGTCGGCACTTATAGCGCGTCGCCGGCACTAGCGTTCACCGTGACGCGCGACGGCGACCGGTTGTTGGTCCAATTGACCGGCCAGCCGGCAAGCCCGGTGTACGCCTCAGCGAAAGACGAGTTCTACTATAAAATAGTGGATGCGCGCATTTCGTTCGAGCGCGATGCGAATGGAAAGATAAAAGACCTCGTGCTGCATCAAAACGGGCGCGATATTCCCGCGGTGAAGACTTAGGATTGCGCGACGGGAAGTTTGACCAACACGCGCACGCCCCGGCCGGGCGCGGTGTCCAGTTCGATTTCGCCGCCGGCGCGGTCGACGATGCGCTTGACGATGGCGAGGCCAAGGCCCGAGCCTGGGATATTGCCGCGGTCTTCGCCGCGCGAGAAGCGGTCGAACGCGCGGCTGCGCAGTGCGTAGTCCATGCCGGGACCATCGTCGGCCACTTCCACTTCAACGCTTCCGTTGATGCGGCGCACCGCCGCCTTCGTGGTGGATCCGGGCGCATACTTGATCGCATTGTCCAACAGATTGCCGATGAGTTCGCGAAGCTCGTTCGGCGCGGCTTGCGCCCGGGCGTCCCCGGCCGTGCTGAATTCGAGCTTCGACCGGCCCGCGATCGCGCGGAAGGAATCGACGACTTCGCGCACGATCGCGGCGACATCCACCGACTCGCTTCGTTCCGGCGCGACGGCGTCCAGACGAGCCAACAGCAAAAGCTTGCCGATGAGCGCGCGCATCCGTTCGCCTTCGATGGTCATGGATTCTAAGATGCGCTGCGCGAGCGCATATTCTTTGACGGCGCCCTGACGGAGAACATCGAGGAACCCCAAGATCACCGTCAACGGCGTGCGAAGCTCGTGACCGGCTTCCGCGACGAACTGGCGCATGTTGGTCTCGGCCTCGGTCTGACGCTTCAGCGCCGAGCTTACTTGATCGGCGGCGGAATTGTACGCGTCCACCACGGAGCGGCCGGATTTTTCCGTATCGACAAGTTCGAGGCGAGCGTAGTCGCCGGCTCCCCACCGGATCAGCGCGTTCTCAACCGAAATCGTGGGACCGAGCTCGCGGCGCACGATGCGGCTCAAACCGAACCACGCGATAAAGACCGCGAGCAAGACGAGCGCGCCGATCATGAAGAGATAATTGCGGAGAAGGTCCGCCGTCTGCGACGCGACCAGCCGGATAACGGCAAAGCCGCCGGGGATGTGAACCGTGGCCGAGGTGATCGGACCGAACGGAAATGGCGGGCCGCCATCCATCATCGGCGGGCCTGCCAAGATGAAACCGCGCACCATATCCGGCGGCGGCGCTCCGGGGGGTGGGCTTCCGGAAGTTTTCCTGAACTGACGAACGTTCACGCTGCCGCGCATGATCATCGTGTGTTCGGGGATCAGCTCTTGCGGCACAGGATCGCCGGCGACGCGCCGGCTCGAATTGTCGAACAGCGTGATCGCGACCATCGGCCGCGAAAGCTGCGGCGCGAGCTTGGTCAGGACGTGATTTTCATCGACGCCCTGAAACCGCAAGTCGAATGCGGCTCGCACGACGTCGCTTGCCGTCGAGGACAGCACGGCGTCATCCATTCGCGCGGCTACGATGGCATGGTTGAGGTAGAGCGCGGAAACAGTGGCCGCGATCAACACCCAAACGACGAAGAACGCGCACAGCAGGCGCGTCATGCGGTTGATGAGTGGATTCATGGACGGCACATCATGTGAGAATGGATTTCAAGCGTTCGAACGAGTGACCTTCCTAGAGCGGCCACGGCTACCCGTGGCCGCCCGAGAAGCGCTGCGAGTCGACGGGTCAGTGGGTGACCGATGTCCTATCGATCATGACGTGATGCATCATCCCCATGCCTGGCTGGGCGAGCATCAGCAATATCGATCCGGCATCCATTGGCGGGCGGCCTTCGCCGTCGGTGCGGACTTTGGTTTGAACTTGGGCGTTGGGTCCGCCAGGACCGTTCGGATTATTTCGCTCCATTTGCTGTATGTTCGCTTGCATAAGCGCATGCATTTGTTGATGGAATTGTGAGGAGATGCGCAGCACGTTCTGCGACTCTTGTTGGCTGAGCGCGGCATCGAGTTGTTTGCTCGCGGCGGCGAAGTCGGGATTGGGCGCGATGGCCAGACCGCCGACGACCTGTGCGAGCAATTGGCGGTGCTGCGGTGTGATGGCTTGGAGCACCGCCGTGCGCGCCTGCACGGATAGCGTATGCATCTGGGTTTCCATCTGCGCCATCGCAGGATTTGGAGCGTAGGCCTCGCCTGCGTACGCTCCGAGGGGCAGCGCTGTGAGGGCAACGGCGAGCATTGCCGGGATGATGTGTTTCATGCCATGAGTATAGGGCGACGTGTTTAGAGGGGCCATAGAAATGGCTGTGATACTGAACGAATGTACAAATGATTGCCGTGCGGCGTATGACAAGAGCGTGCGGTGCAATTGACAACACTCGGCACGTTCGTGCTGCTTGAGATCGTGCTCTGCTTCATCCCAGGGCCGGCTGTGATGGCGGTTATTTCGTCGGCGCTCACAGGGCGCTCCCAGGCGGGTATGGCAACGACATTCGGGATTCTCACCGGCAATCTGGTCTATTTTGTCGTATCGGCGCTGGGCATCGCTTCCGTGCTTCTGGCATCACACACCGCTTTTGTGTTTGTGAAGTGGTGCGGCGCCGCATATCTGGCGTATCTGGGCATTCGCGCGATCTTCACGCGTGCATCGGAATCGCACGACGCGCCAGCCGAGCTGCTTGCGATGCCGTCGAGGGTGCGCGGATGGTTGAGCGGCACGATCACGCAGTTGTCGAATCCGAAAGCGATCGTGTTCTTCGCCGCCATCTTGCCGCAATTCATCGATCCGCACGGCAACATCATTTTGCAAGAGATGTTCTTGGGGATCGCGGGGCTCGCTGTGGAGCTCGCCGTGTTATCGGTCTACGTCTGGAGCGCCGAACGTGTGCGAAGTCGCGGCGTATCGCCGGTCGCGCAAGCGTGGGCGCAGTGGGCTGGAGGGATCATCATGCTGGTGGTGGCGGCCGGCGTGGCGCGGGCGGGCGTTTAAGACGCGATCGCATTTGCGTGCATCCGACGGCGCCCAGACGCTCAAAGTGGCGTGCCGGGCGCCGTGCTTGAAGATGACGGTTACGTTAACGAGCCGTATCTTCTCATGAGTGACATCATACGCTTTGGAATCCTCCGGACATGTATTGCACACCCATTTAGTTAGTATACCCAAAAATCGCTGAACCGTGAATGAATAATTTGATGCCACCTGCGAACATAGGAGCTAGTAGGGGGGCAAGCCTCGCTTGCCCCATCGTTGTTATCTGTAGGAGGGCAAGCATCGCTTGCCCTAGTACAACCGCCCTTTTACATAAGAAACGGGCCGACTATTTCCGTGAGCTGCGCGGCGTCCGCCAAGAAACCATCGTGACCGTGTGCGGACTTAAGCTCGGCGTAGGCGCCGTAGGGCGCGAGCTCTTGCGCCGCGGCATGCACGTCTTCGGGCGGATACAGCCAATCAGACTCGATACCGACCAGCAACGCAGGCGTCCGCCAGAAACCGGCGTCCAATTCGTAGAGGTCCATCGCCTTGGTAAGGAAGAGAAACGCGTCCGGATCCATACGGGCGACGAGCTTGTCGCCCTGATGTTGGAGGTAGCCTTCCACGTCAAATCGGGCGTTCAGCGATGCCGCCGGATTTTCTTGGCCGCGATTGGGCCTTCGGCCGTGGCGCTCCCACAGCAGGGCGGCGCTCTTGTAAGACAACATGCCGATCATGCGCGCCACCTTGAGACCGCCGACCGGATCTAACTTGATGGCTTCGCGTGCGATGCTGTTGAGGCCGATCGCCATTGGCGAGAGCCGCCCGGTCGCGCCGATGGCGATCACCTTTTCCGTCAGCGCAGGATATGCCGAACCCCATTGCAGCGCTTGCATCCCGCCGAGCGATCCCCCGATCACGGCGTGCAGACGGCGTATGCCGAGAAGTTCAAGCGCTTCGCGTTGCGCGCGAACCATGTCTTCGACGTCTACTATCGGAAATCTCCGGCCATAGGGCACTCCGTCCGAACTCGCACTGCTTGGACCGGTGCTGCCGTAGCAACTGCCGATGACGTTGCTTCCCACAACGCAATAGCGGTCGGTATCGAGAAGTTTACCTGGCCCGAGGATTTCGCCCCACCACTCGGCGACTTTTGAACTACCTGTGATCGCGTGACAGACAAGAATCGTCGGCGCGTCGGGCGCGCGCCCGTAGAGCGTGAACGCGACGCGCACCGACGGAAGCGACCCGCCGTGTTTGAGTTGAAAGCCGCCGGTCGGCGCGAGCGTTACGGCGGCCTCCCGCGAGGAGATCGTCAGATGGATTTTCCTATGCCTCGACCGGCGCGGAATCGGCGACCGGCCACTCTTCGATTGCGGGCGAGGACGCGGCAGCCGCGGCGAAAGCTTGGCGTAGGTCCTCCAAGATGTCGTCGAGGTCCTCGATTCCTACGGACAGACGCACGAGGTCGTCCGAGACACCGGAAGCCCGCCGCTGTGCGTCGGTGAGCTGCTGGTGCGTGGTCGTCGCCGGGTGGATGACGAGGCTCTTGGCGTCGCCGACATTCGCAAGCAGCGAGTGCAGCTTGAGCGCGTCGATGAAACTGCTCGCCTGCGCAACGCCGCCGCGCAATCCGAAGGTGAGGATTGCGCCACCGCCCTTGGGGAGGTATTTTTTGGAGCGCGGATATTTCACCCAGGTGACGTCGGGCTGCCGCTCGAGAAACTCGACCACGGCCGCGGCGTTGTCGCTGTGGCGCTGGATGCGCAAGCCGAGCGTCTCCAATCCTTGGATGAACAGCCAGGCATTGAAGGGCGAAAGCGCGGCTCCAAGATCGCGCAACAGCGTGACTCGCGCTTTGATGATGTAGGCGAGCTTCCCGAACGCGGCGTGATAGCGCACGCCATGATAGGATTCATCCGGCTCGGTGAAGTCTGGGAATTTGCCGCTTGCGGTCCAGTCGAAGTTGCCGCCGTCGACGATGACGCCGCCTATCGACGTGCCGTGACCTCCGATGAACTTCGTGGCGCTGTGAACGACGATGTTCGCGCCGTGCTCGATCGGCTTTGTGAGGTAAGGCGTTGCGAGAGTGTTATCGATGACGAAGGGGATATCGTGGCGCTGCGCGAGCGCCGCGACGGCTGCGATGTCGAGCACGTCGACTTTCGGATTGCCGATCGTCTCGGCGAAGATCGCTCGGGTGTTTGGTCGGACGGCTCGTTCGAAGTTGTCCGGATCCTCGGGATCGACAAGACTGACCTCGATGCCGAACCGTGGCAGGGTATGAGTGAAGGCGTTGTACGTGCCGCCGTAGAGCGAGGCCGAACTGACGATGTGATCCCCCGCTTTTGCGATGTTGAGCAGCGAATAGATGACGGCCGCCTGGCCGCTGGCGACGCCGAGTGCGCCGCTGCCGCCCTCGAGCGCGGCGATGCGCTGTTCGAAGACGTCGGTGGTAGGATTCATGATGCGCGTATAGATGTTGCCGAATTCTTCAAGCGCGAAGAGGCGCTTCGCGTGCGCGGTATCGTCGAAGAGATATGAAGTGGTCTGGAAGATGGGCACGGCGCGAGACTTGGTGGACGGGTCGCCGGCGTGGCCTCCGTGCAGGGCGACGGTATCGAATTTCGGCATGGGAGAGACTCCTTTTGGCAACGAGTGGGAGAGGAGCGCTACTACGCTGGGTGGGTATACGTGATGGCCGCCGAGCTGTAAGCCGAGCGCTGTGCGTCGGCGATGTCGGCGAGATCGGAGATGATCGCCGACGCCGTGGCGGAGCGGCCCGCGCCGAGGCCGCCGACGATGATCGGGCCGGCATGGCGAGCATCTATCCGGACGATATTTTCCACGCCTTGCGGTGCGGCAAAGGGGTGGTCGGCCGGAATATACGTGGGAGCCACCGACGCGACGACGGCGCCGCCCGGCGTGCGCCTCGCGGTCGCGACCAGCTTGAGCCGGCACCCGAGACGTCGCGCAAGCGCGATGTCGTCGGGACCGACATCGCGGATGCCTCGCCGCGGTATCGATTCCCAAGGCAGCCACATACCGAATGCGGCCGCGACTAGAATGGTGAGTTTCTGCGCTGCGTCGGCTCCGTCGACATCGTTTGACGGATCCGCTTCGGCGAAGCCTTCGCTCTGCGCCGCTTCGAGCGCCTCGAGATAAGTCGCGCCCTTTTCGAGCTTTGTCAGGATATAGTTTGTCGTGCCGTTGAGAATCCCGCCGACTTCGTGGATTTCGTCCGCACCGGCGATGCTTCGTACCGTCCGTACGACCGGTGTCGCCGCGCCGACCGCAGCTTCGTAACGGAAAAAGACCGCGCGAGAATTGCTGAGTTCGGTGAGCCGCGACCCGTAGGAGGCGACGAGGGTCTTGTTCGCGGTGATCACGTGCTTGCCGGCACGAAGCGCGACTTCGGTATATGCAAGCGTGGGCGCGATGCCGCCCATGCACTCCACGACGACGTCGATATTCGGGTCGCTCAAGATGCGCGACGCGTCGTCCGTGAGAAGCGGTCTCACATCCGCCGGGAAGCGATCCTTTTTGAGGTCGCGGACGAGCACCCGGTGGATCTTGACGTCGACACCCCGAAGCCGCGGGCCGGTTAGGATGCGATGCGCGACGCCTCCGCCGACCACGCCGCAGCCGAGCAGCCCGACGCCGATGCTTGAGCGCCTGTCGTTGAGTTGGTCGTTCTCTATCATTTGATTCCATCCGTCGTGATGCAAAAAGAAAGCGGCTCCTCGCCTTTGCCGGAGAGGAGCCGCTGTCGTGGAAGTGAGTGCCGTTTGGCCTACTTCGAGAGCGCGCGCGCCTCCGCATGCGAAACCATACAGGTCTCACACATGCACATCATCGCGCTCATCGAAGTCAAATTCATCTTGGTTCCTTTAAGGGACGAAAAAGCCGGGCGCTTAATCCCGGCTACAAAATCGCTTGCATCGATCTTGGAACCGTTTGAGCTGCTTTCGCGCTCAGGCCGTTGCCATTCCGTTAAAGGCACATTACCAGAAGGGTGGACGGATGTCAAGCATTTTTGCGTGCTTTTCGCGTGCTACCTCGCCTTCGGATACCAATCAGCGAACCGGTGCCGCTTTCCGTGAACGGCAAATCCCAAGGCGCGATCGAACAGCGCGAGCTCTTCACCGATCCATCCCCCTTCGACCGCTTCCGCCGCCGACCGGCACGCGATGCCGGCTTCGCCCGCCTCGTATGCCGCGAAGCCGATAGGCCGGCATCGGGCGCGCGGGATAATCGTACCGTTTGCGGCGAGCGGAGAAGATGACGGCAGGCCGAGCTCGGCGAGGCCTGCCTTTGAGACGGCGTCGACAAACCGGTGGCCCGGCGAGCGGCCTAGAGAAAAATCGACCAATACGGGGCGGAACTCGGGTTTTAGATCGTAGAGCGAATGGATCTCGCCGTCGAAGTTCTTCCGCGCGTTAGCGGCCGCGACTATGAGGTCCCGGCAAAGGTAGAGGACGCCGAACCGGCCGGATTCGTTCCAGCGCCCTCCGGCATCTTTGGAGAAGGACGTATCTGCGCAATCGTTCCAATCGGGGTCGCAGACGCGGTGATAGAGCCCCGATCGTCTTACGTGCCGAGCTTTCACTCACGTACCGGAGTACGAGTAGAGCTCGTGAAGATAGCGAAAGACCCGGTCGGGGCCGCGCTTTTCCAGCACGTCGAGCACGGTGCTTCCATCCAGCCCCTTCGCGGGCGTCGCGACGATTTGCGGAATGCGCTCGGCTTTCAGGCGCTTCTTGAAGACGTGGGCGATCTCTAAGACGCGATCGACATCTGCGAGCCGGCTCAATGGTACTCCGGCGACCCGCCATTTGTCGACGGCTTGGCGCGATACACCGAAAAGCCGCGCCACCCGGGTTTCGCTCAGACCGAAGATCTGGCGGATCTCGTCGACTGCGCGGGTTTTCCGTCCCTCGAGCGTCAGTGCCATACGTATCTCCTCTGCATCCATTGTACTGCAACCCAACGGCAACCGCAACCCCGTGGCAACCAAGGGTCACGTCCCGGGACGCGGTGCCCAGCTTTACGAGGCAATCCACCGCCGATTCGGAATACTTTAGAGGGCGAGAAGCGAGGGAATCAGAGTGAAAAACACCTGCGATCACGTCGGCGAAGTGCTCGAAGCAAAACCGACCTCCGATGGCTGCGAAGAATGCCTAGCTATGGGTGATACTTGGGTTCACTTGCGCCTATGCATCACGTGCGGTCATGTCGGCTGCTGCGACGCGTCGAAAAATAAGCATGCCACCAAACACTTCCATCACACGCATCACCCGGTCATCAGATCGCTCGAGCCGGGCGAGGACTGGCACTGGTGTTATTTAGACGAAGTGATGATGTAGATCATATTGCCGGAGGGCACGCCGTACGAGGGCACGCCGTACGAGGGCAAGCATCGCTTGCCCCGTTTTTTTGTGGGTGAGCGTTGCTCACCCTAGTACGGATTGCTCACCCTAGTACGGCTCGCGCTCCTACCTACGGATCGGTTCTGCCGAATAGAGTGCGACGCGCGGCATGTTGCTCGGATAGTTGCCGTCGGGATACTTCTTCACCCAAAGTGCCGCGCGAGCCACCAGATACTCGAAATTATCGAAGATGCCCGGCCCGCGCACTTGGCGCACCACTTCAATCGCCGGGCTCAGCAACTGCCAGTAGGTGATGACCACGTCGCACGCCTGATCTAAGAACGCTTCTTCACCGATCAGATCATATTTGACGTAATTGCCTAGCTGCTCGAAATAGCCGGCTAGCCAAAGCTCCTTGTGCACGGTCAGATCGGGCGCGGGCCGCTCGAGACCCGCACGGAATTCCGGATCGTTCATTCTTTCGGCGAGCTCGCTGCGGACGAAATGAGCGCTTTCCCTGAACGTCGGCTCTTGTTGCAGATCGAGCACCTTGAGCAGACCGGTGAGCTGATTGCTGGCCCGAAGGTGCCGCAACTGCTTCATCGCGGCGACGGCAGTGACTGCGATGACGATGATGGTCACTATCCCGACCAGCGAATTGATCGCTTCGAAGCTCATCGAATGGAAGTCGCGGCTAACTCGCGAGGATGTCGGGATACATCCGCTTCGCGTGCTCGTACGCGGACTCGATGAGCAATGGATTGAGCCCCAGCCGAAGAGGGCGGCGAGGTTGTGGCGCCAGGCGGTGAACGAATCCTTTGGTGCAGAGAGCTGCGAGCGCTCGGCTCAACGCAGTATCGGACAGGCTCAGCCGGCGCGCCATTGCGGAATGACCCATCGGTTTTTCGTAGACGCGCGTTCGCACGTCGACGTGGCTCCATAGGTAGATGTAGACCCGGCGTTGCTCGCGCGTGAGCGCTTTGCACGCGCCAATGGACGAGAACAACGAGTCCCAAACTCGATCGCAAAACGTTCTGGTCGCCGCCACATGCGCCACGTACGTCGGCCTCCAACCTTCGAACAGGTGTTTGGATGGCCGGCTGCAGCACCCCTTCGGGGGGCTGTTAGTATTTCTGAAGGATCGCTTGCGTCAGGCGCACCCCACGTGTCCGCATTGGCAAATGCCGTCGCCTCGTCCCACGCCCTCGCCGGAGCAATATTCGGAACAGAAATCCGCGGTATTGTCGTCTGGAATCGAGCAGCCGCAGACTTCGTTTGCACAAGTCCGTTCGGCGGCATCTTCACGGGCTAACATACGCATCATATGTCCTATTGTCGGGACCGCGAAACGTGCAATTCATGCCGTTCCGTGAATTCGGTCGGCGAGCACCTTTGCCGTGGCGGCGCCGAACAGTGTGGCCTGCGCGGAATAGTAAACCCAAAGAAGCACGACGAGCAGCGAACCGGCTGCGCCGTACGTCGAGGCGATGGCGGTATGTCCGAGGTAGATCCCAATGATGGCCTCGCCCGCCACGAAAAGTACCGCCGTAACCGATGCGCCCAGCCAGATGGCGCGCCACGGTAGCCGTTCGTCGGGGACGACGCGATAGATCATCGCGAAGAGCGCCGCTACGATGGCGATCGTGATCACGATACCTCCCGCGCTGACGACGGATTCGGCCAGCGGCAATACGGCGGCGATGTATTTTTCCGTTCCGGCGAGCATGGCGTCGACGATAAAGGCCACGAGCAGAAGAAAGCCGATGACCGCGACCATAGCAAGCGACAGGAGCCGCTCCCGGAACAGTCTCGCGACGCCTCGGCGCCGGCGCGGGCCGCTCTGCCATATCGAATTCAAGGAAGCTTGAAGTTCACCGAACACCGCGGTCGCGCCGAACGCGAGCACGATGGTGCTGACGATGGCCGCAATGACGCCTGGCGCAGGTCTACTGGCGCTGATCACCATTGTTTGGACCGCGTCGGCGCCGGAGACGCCCAGCACGCCTTCGAGTTCGATGAAGATCTCACCGCGTGCAGCGGCCGGCCCGAATACAAATCCGGAGATCGCCATCGCGATCACAAGTATGGGCGCGAGCGAAAAAGCAGCGTAGTACGCGAGCGCGGCGGACAGCCGCGGCACGTCGTGTTCCTGACATGTCTTCGCCGCATCCACGAAGAGCCGGATGACCGACCTTAGCCGGCCTTTGTCGGTTTCGATGTCCACCGCCGCAAGCGCGTTCCCTTTTTTAGATCGGCCAACGTGCGGCCGCTCTTGACCGACTCCTCATGCGCAGATGCGCGCCACCGCCGGTCCACGAATTCGTCGCGCTCCTTGATCAGCAGCCACGCATTGTCGGCGCCGTCGCGCGCCCGCATCTTCACCAACGTGAACGCGCCGCGCAGTTTTTTGCCCCGCAACACGAATTTGATCTCTCCAGAGTCGATGGCTTTCTCCGGGCGCATATCATCCTTTGGACGGTACGTGCCGCGATCCCAGACGATCACTTCGCCCGCACCGTAGTTGCCTTTCGGGATGATGCCCTCGAACGAGCCATATTCCAGCGGATGATCTTCAACCTGCATGGCGAGACGCCGGTCGCCGGGATCGAGCGAGGGGCCTTTCGGCACCGCCCACGATTTCAGCACACCGGCGGCTTCGAGTCTGAAGTCGTAATGCAGCCGCGACGCGTCGTGTTTTTGCACGACGAAGCGCAGTGATCGGCCCGCGCGCTTGACCACTTTGCCTTCGGGCTCCGGAGTCTGCTCGAAGTCGCGCTTCCGATTGTAGCGCGCCGTCGAGCCTTTCATCGCGATGACTTTTTCTTCTTGGGGACCTTCGCGCCGCTCTTGCGAGCCTCGGAGAGTCCGATGGCGATCGCCTGTTTTCTGCTCGTTACCTTCGTGTCGGACTTGCCGGATTTGAGTTTCCCTTCATTCATCTCTTGCATGGCTTTCTCGACCTTTTGATCGGCTTTGTCGCCATACTTGCGGCTTGACGCTTTTTTCTTTTGAGGCATCGATTCGCTCCATTCGAAGGCGGTGATGAGGTTATGGTCCGGATTTTACCCCGATTGCGAAGAGATATGCTTTTCTAGGTCTACGCGTCCGGTTCGAGCGAGCAGCGGTTTCCAAAGGTCGCCCACCTTCTTCAGCCGGTCGGCCATGTTGTCGATCCGGAAGTCTTCGATGCGTACGCCTCGCTCGAGCTCTCGCCAAGTGACCGGGGCAGAGACGGTGGGCCGTTTGCTCGGGCGGACGGAATAGACCGATGCGAGCGTGCGCGCCCACGCGTTTTGATTGTAGTCGATCAGTACGTGGCCTTTCGGCCGTTTGCTTTTCGCGTAGACCGCGGTGATGATCTTCGGATGCATCTCAGCCACGTGCATCGCAAACGCTTTTGAATAGCGCCACACGTCTTCCTGAAGCGGGCCTCGCTTGATGGGCACGTATACGTGAATCCCGCGCGATCCGGTGGTCTTCGCAAAGCTCGGCATTCCTTGCGCCTTCAGCGCGTCGCGGAGCAACAAGGCGCTCTCGCAAACCCGAGGAAAACTCGCGCCGGTCACGGGATCGAGATCGAAGTGCAGGTAGTCGGGCTTGTGCACGTCGTCGCAGCGGGCATACCACTGGTTCAAGTCGATGCAGCCGAGATTGACCGTCCAGAGCAGCGATGCGAGATCGTCGACCACCGGAAACTTCACGACGTTGCCTTGCGAGTGTTTGATGGGGCACACGGTGAGCCATGGAGGGTGCGGCTCCGGAACGTTCTTCATGAAAAAGAATTCGCCGCTCGCGCCGTTGGGGTAACGCTTCATCACCATCGCTCGATCGCGGAGATGGGGCAAGAGCCAGCGGCTTATCGACGCATAATAGCGGATGAGATCGCCTTTGGTGACCTTCGGCCGGCTCCAGAAAGCTTTCTGAAGATTCGTGAGGTGCACGGTGTGCCGGCCGGCACGGATATCGGCGGTATTGATGTCCGGCGGAATGAGTTTTTCCGCCGGCGTCACGACCGCGCTTTGGTGCGCCGAGCGGACGGCTTCCGCTTTACGGCAGCGCCGCTTCTCTTGCCACGCGTGGCCAAACTGCGCTGCAATGCTGAGACGATGTCGTCGAGGCCCTTATCTTTGACTCTACTTGCCTTCGGCGCCACAGTGATCTTCTTACCCTTTGCTTTGTTTCGAATGGTCTTGAGCATGACCGCGCGATAGTTGTCTTTGAAGCGCTTTGGCTCGAAGCTGCCTTCCATCGCACTGACGAGCGTCATGGCCGCCTTCATCTCGCCGGCCGAGATCTTATCACGTTTAGCGGGCACGTCGACGTCCTCAGGGGGGACCAGTTCATTTTCGAAGTGCATGAGTTCCAGCGTCAGCGCATTTCCAACAGGTTTAAGTGCGGCAAGGTGCTCGCGCGTGCGCAGAACGACGCGCGCGATTCCCGCCTTCTTGGATTTGAGGAGCGCCTCACGCAGAACGGTGTAGGCGTGCCTACCCTTTTTCTCCGGCTCGAGGTAGTAAGGCGTGTCGAAAAATCTGGGGTCTATCTCGTCGAGGTCCACGAACTGTTCGATGTCGATGGACTTGGTCAGTTCGGGCGCCGCCGCCTCGAAGTCTTTGTCGTCCAAAACGACGTAGCGTCCGTCGTCGTATTCGTAGCCCTTCACGAGATCTTCCCATTCCACTCGCTTGTGGCAGACCTCGCAGACGCGCTCGTTGTGGATGCGTCCTTTGTCCTTTGCGTGGAGCATGTGAAAGGCGAGGTCGTTGGCGCGGACGGCGCTCACCAACCGGACCGGGATCGACACCAGTCCGAAATTGACGGCGCCGCTCCAAATCGCGTGTGCTATGACGGTCTCCTTTGTCTCGATGGACTTAGCGTACGATCGTCGTGGAATCGCTGCGGCGAGACGCGGCCATGGCGATGAGCACGATGATCGCGACCGCAACGATGGCGATGATGGTCCAGGCGGTGGGCGATAAACCGGATGAGGAGGTATTCGTGGTCGTCGTGGTCGTTGACGAGCTCGTCGTAGCGCTTGTGTCCGGAGCCTGTTGGGTTTGCGTGGTGGTAGAATTTGATGAGCCGGTAGTGGCCGAAACGGCCGGATCGGCGAGGGCGACAATAAACGCAGACATGGTGATCTCCCTTTCGGAATGCGGTGTGGCCCGAGTTCTAGAGAGATTGTTACCGGACGGTCGGGTTTATAAACATTGTATGAACAGCTAGTTCCGACGAAGCGGCGGCCGTACGCAATCTTTGGGTCGTTTGTCCACTCTTAACCCAAGATAGACCGGTTGACGCAGGACGCCTTCACGCGTCCACTCGCCGAACTTTATTTCCGCTACCAGCTTGGGCTTCGCCCAGTGCACGGGCGAATTGACCTTTGGAACGGCGCTGAACGGGGAGCGTTTCGTCTCCAGCCGTTCGAGCTTTTGGTGGAGAGCGGCGAGCGTGCGTTCGTCGAATCCGGTGCCGACGTGGCCCGCATAGGTCAGCTTGCCGCGGTGGAAGATTCCGAGCAAGAGAGCGCCGAAATGCTTTCGGCTTCGCCGCGGCTCCGTCCAACCGCAGATGACGAATTCCAAGCTTGCGACCACTTTGATCTTGAGCCAGTTGCGCGATCTGCCCGACCGGTAGGAAGAGTCGAGCCGTTTTGCGACAATGCCTTCGAGCCCCTGACGCCGCGCTTTGCTAAACGCCTTTATGCCGTCGCGCGTGATGTGCCGCGAGACGAAGACGTCCTTCCGGCCGGCGCGCATGCATTTCTTCAAAAGCGCTTTGCGGCGCTCGAGCGGCTCTTGGCGAACGTCGTCGGCACCGATCATCAGGATGTCGAACACCGCAAAGGAAACGGCGATGCGAACGTCCGTCGCGCCTCGAAGACGGTTGATGCGCGGCTGCAGCCGCTGAAACGATGAGTGGCCCTTTGCGTCGAGACTCACGATCTCGCCGTCGATGATCAACGGCAGATTCTTGAACGCGCCGCGCAGATTCGCAAGCTCGGGGAACTGCGACGCTAGATCGCGTCCAGTCCTGGAAACCGCGTAGACGTCCTTGCGCGTGATCGCGCAGATCGCGCGCACGCCATCCCACTTGGTCTCGAATAACCATTCGGGCGAGCTGAACGGCCGATCCACGAGCGTAGGCAACATCGGCGCAGGCAGATGTTGGGCAAGCTGCAAGCGCTTCATCCGTTTGCGACGCTAGACCAGCGTCTCGGGTCCTTCGACGCCGGAGATCTCACTGATGCCTCCGCACGCCTCGTGGCCGCAGGTGCAGTGGCCGGCTGCACCTGCTTCCCGCTCGCACGCTTCGCAGCAGAACGAGCTCGGCGATGTGTGTGCGATGACGCACCTGCAGCGTTCTCGCGCGCACGATTTCTCCACTAAGGAATGTCACCGCAAGAAACGTAGCGGCCGATATTCTTCGCCGATTCGTGAACGTTGACGGCCATGTGACTGCCGAGCAACTTCGCCATGGGCACATCGACGATTGTGTTCGAGTGACCTAAGACGACATTCTTGAGCGGATACTTCGGCGCCGGCGTCAGGTGCGAGCACGGCCCCATGTGGATGTGGGCGGGTTGACTGCCGGTGGTGTTCTCGTGCAGCAGCGCGATGACGACGCGCGTGCGGCCGCCCAGATCTGTGAGCGTGGCCGTGCCGTTCTCGCCGGAGCCGTTTTGGGCGTGCATCTTGATGGTGACGTCGGGATGCGCTGCGGATGCGGGTAAAACGGCCGCGCACAGCAAGCCAGACGCGATTAAAAGACTAGCAAATCTACGCATGATTCCGTCTCCTCTTGTTGAGCATAGTGCGTTGAGAGTCATGTGTCCAGGAGCTTCCCCGACGAAACCTTTGTCCTCGGCTTTTTCAACGCGCGGATCGTGGCGGTCTCGAGTGCGCTCAATCCGCGGCGTCGGGTCTTCGTGAATTTAGCGCCATTCTTAAGGGTCCCCTCCTCATACATGGCGATGACGTCCGGGTGGATATAGCACTTCCTGCAAACGGACACCGTGTTGCCGAGCCGTTCCGCGACTTGTTTGACGGCGTCGGCCACAGCGCGACGCGCGTCGGCCTGCGTGGCCGGCGGTTCTTGCGCGAGAAGCAGCTCCAGGCAGTACGTGGTCGCAAACCACGTTCGGATGTCTTTTGCGGAAAACTCGTCGCTTGTGGCTTCGCGGATGTAGTCATTGACGTCGTCCGAACCAATCGCGATCGGGGTGCCGTCGTCCGCCTCGTATTGGAACAAATACTGTCCGGGTAGATCGCCGCAGCGCCGGACGAGCCGTGCCAGACGCTTGTCCGTGACTGAAATCTCGTGAAAGCGGCCCGATTTGCCTCGGAATTTGAAATGAAGGCCGTTGCGAGTCTGGTCGACGTGCTTCATCCGAAGCGTCGTCAACCCGAACGATTTGTTATCTCGGGCATATTCTTCGTTGCCGATGCGGATGAGGGTCGATTCCAACAGCCGCACGAGCCCTGCGAGGACGCGTTCCTTCGGCAGGCCGTCGCGTTTCAAATCCGCGGCGACGCGCTTCCGCAGCGCCGGCAATGCGGCGGCGAATCCGAGCATGCGGTCGAATTTGGCGGCATCGCGGACTTTGCGCCATTCGTCATGATAACGGTACTGCTTGCGGCCGCGCGCGTCGCGCCCCGTCGCTTGGATATGTCCGCGGGGAGACGGACATATCCAGATGTCGCGATACGCGGGCGGTATCGCCAGTGCGCGAATGCGGGCGATCTCCGCGCGGTCGCGCACAGTCGAGCCGTCAAGCGCCACATACGTGAAGCCGCGACCTGAAGCGCGGCGGCGGATACCCGCCGAAGTGTCGCTCACGTAACGTAGACCCGCATTCCGGGTAGCATCGCGCGAGACGTCGATCGTCAACATATTGCCTTTGTCATCGTTCCCGGCCCGCGGCCCGGGTCAAACCTCTTTGTGAAGCGAACCGACGGCGGGTGGCGCAGCACGAGAAAGACTTGAAGATTCTGAGCTCGGTGGCCGAAGCGCTCAACAGCGTCGCCGATGTCGGGAAGGCGCTCGAACAGACTCTGCAGTTGGTCGCGGACCACCTGAGCCTGCGGACCGGATGGGTTTGGCTGCTCGACGCGGACACCGGCCAATTCTACAACGCCGCGTCGTACAATCTGCCACCGTACCTTCAAGAGCCCGTCCGGATGGCCGGCACGTGGTGCCAGTGCACCGAGGATTTTCAATTCGGGCGGCTCATGCCGCACAATGTCGACGTCATCGAGTGCAGCCGTCTGAAGGCCGCCGTCAAGCGCGAGATAAAGCCGCTCACCGAGGGTCTGCGTTTCCACGCGAGCATCCCGTTGTATTTTCAAAAGAAACCGCTCGGCATCATGAACGTCACCGGCCCGGCGTGGCGCAAGTTGACCAAGAGAGAGCTCTTGCTGCTCTCGACCATCGGAGATCAAGTGGGAGTCACGGTCGAGCGCGCCCGGTTGACCGAAGAGAGCGCGCAGCTCGCTCGTGCGCAAGAGCGCGCCCGGATAGCCCGGGAGATCCACGATACTCTGGCGCAAAGCCTCACGGCGATAGCGTTGCAGCTCGAAGGAGCGCTTGAAAGCACCGCGATGACCGCACCAAGGGCGCGCAAACATATCCGCGCAGCGCTCGACGTCGCTCGCGATGGCATCGGCGAAGTCCGGCAATCGTTATTCGACCTTCGGTCGAGCGCGCTGGATGGCAAACCATTGCGCGAAGCGCTCCTCGCCCTCGCACGCCGGACGACGTCGGACACCGGCATCCGCGTCAACGTGACGGCCTCGAAAATCCCGCCCCTGACGCCGCGGCTTGAATTTGAGCTTTTTCGCATCGTCCAAGAGGCGCTCACGAATGTGAGAAAACATGCGCACGCCAAGACGATCGCGCTTGCCCTTCGTGCGGCCGGCAGCGATCTGACTTTGGAAATCAAAGACGACGGCCGCGGCTTCGATGTCGCGGCAAGCGCAACGGGTCACGGAATCGCGGGCATGCGCGAACGCGCGCAACTCATCGGCGGGCAACTCACCGTGTCGAGCCGCGCGAATCGCGGCACGACCGTTCGCGTCGCCGTCCCCTTCGCGGCGGCGTGATGATCCGGATCGTGATCTGCGACGACCACCCGGTCGTTCGCGAAGGCTTGGCGTCGGTGCTAGGGCGCCGCCCCGATTTGAAGATCGTGGCGGCCGTGGGTTCGGTCGGCGAGCTGGTGACGGCTGCGGAAAAACTGAAGCCCGACGTCGTCCTTCTCGATCTTGAGCTTCCCGATAGCAGCGGTGTCAACGCGATCGAGCGACTAGGCCGGGCCGCTCCGGCGGCAAAGGTCGTGATGTTCACCGTGCACGATGCTGAGGATACGGTCAGGGCGGCGCTCAAAGCGGGCGCCATGGGCTATGTGCAAAAAGGCGCGCGGGCCGATGAGATCGCCGCTGCGATTCGGGAGGTCCATGCCGGGCGCTCGTACATCCAGGGGCACGTCGCGGCAACTGTCTTCGCAGGACTACAAAGACGGCCGGCGGCTAGCGGCTTGAGCGCCAGGCAGCTTGAAGTGCTGCGGCTCATCGCCGGCGGCCGTTCGAACAAACAGATCGCGACATCGCTCGACATCACCGAGCGAACGGTGAAATTCCATGTGGCTGCGATCATGGACAAACTGGACGTCGACAATCGTGCTCAGGCGGCCGCCGCGGCGACAAGAAGACGGCTTCTATAGCCGCACCCTGTTCGAATGGACAGGTGCGATGCTGTACTTCCGGCCGGGCCGGGCCGGCATCGGCTATGACATACTATAGCCATGGACTTCAAAGGAAAAACCGCTCTCGTGACCGGTGCGTCGCGCGGGCTCGGCTACGAACTTTCGGCATTGCTCGCCAAGCGCGGCGCCAATCTCGTGATCGCGGCGCGCGACGAGACGTCATTGAAGGCGGCGGCGGCTGAATTCTCGCGCGACGCCGAGGTCCTTGCCATCGCCGCGGATGTTTCCGAAGATGCCGAGGGCATCGTGCGCGCGGGCTTGGACCGGTTCGGTGCGATCGATATTCTGGTCAACAATGCATCGGAACTCGGTCCGAGCCCGATGCCGCCGCTCGCGTCGCTGCCCTGGCATGCGCTTGACCGAATACTCAAGGTCAACGTGACGGCCGCGCTTCATTTGACGCAGCTCGTGTTGCCGTCGATGCTGCGCGCCGGCGCCGGCACACTCGTTAATATCAGTTCCGATGCCGGCGTGAATGCCTATCCCGGCTGGGGCGGCTATGGCGCGAGCAAAGCGGCGCTCGAGCATCTCTCGCGTACACTGACTGCGGAGCTGGAGGGGAGCGGAATACGCGTGATCGTCGTCGACCCCGGTGACATGAACACGCGGATGCACCGGGAAGCCGAGCCGGGCGTCGATCTTTCTCACCTATCTCATCCGGAGCCGGTCGCAGCGGCGGTGTTATCGTTGATCGATGACGGATCTATCCGGTCCGGGCGCTTTGAGGCGCAGAAGCTGATGCATGCCGTTCGCTGAAGCGCGGGCGACCGGTGGCCGCTACGACTTCGTGCTACCGCCTGAACTCGAGGCACATGAGCCGCCCGAACTTCGCGGCGCGTCGCGCGCCGACGTCAGGCTTCTGGTCACTGATACTGTTCACGGGGTGCGTCACTCGCACTTCGATTCGCTGCCGGATCATCTTGAGTCCGGCGATCTTCTCGTCGCGAACGATTCGATGACGTATCCGGCGTGCGTGCAAGCCACCCGCGAAACGGGCGAGCCGGTCACGCTCTATTTCTCGCACGTCGGACCTGGAGAGTGTGTGAACATCGCAATCACAGCCACGACGACCGTGTTGGCGGCTGCGCGCAAGGCGTCGCTCTCCGCCGGCGAACGCGTCTCGCTTCCCGGTGGCGCGCGCGCCACGTTCTTCGGCCTTCATCGGCGTTCGCGCCGCATGTGGATCACGGAGCTTTCGTTGCCGATCCCGTATTTCGCATACTTCGCGCGATACGGCAAGCCGATCGCGTACCCTCACGTGACCGTCGACTTGCCGATTGAGACGTACCAGACGATCTTCGCGCGGACGATCGGCTCGTCGGAGATGCCTTCCGCCGGACGCCCGTTCTCCGCCGCCACCTTGAGCCGGCTGACATCTCGCGGCATCGAGCTCGCGACACTCACGTTGCACGCCGGCGTGTCTAGCGCCGAGCGAGACGAACTTCCGCTCGAAGAGTGGCGCGATGTCCCCGCAAAAACCGCCGTGGCCGTTCGCCTCGCGCAAAATCGCGGGCGCAGGGTGATAGCCGTGGGCACGACCGTCGTCCGCGCTCTTGAGAGTTCCCTCGACCGCCGGCACCGTGTCGTGCCCACGCGCGGCTGGACAAGTTTGCACATCACGCCGGATCGTCCAATGCGGGCGGTTGGCGGCCTTTTGACCGGATTTCACGAGCCGACGTCGACGCATCTGGCAATTCTCGAATCCATCGGCGGCCGTGCGCCCATCGAATGTGCCTACCGGGCTGCGCTTGCGGGGCGCTATCTCTGGCACGAATTCGGCGATTCGCACCTGATACTGCCCTAGCGAGGAGCGCTGGTCGACCGGCGGCTGTTTAGGCCAGAATGTGTCCGGGAACAAGCGACGAAGCATTCGTTACTTTCCGAAGGAGGCGACCATAAATGGGCATTCTAGCGTGGATAATCGTTGGGATAATAGCTGGTTTTCTTGCGAAGTCGGTGATCCCGGGCGAGGGTCCTGGCGGCGTCTTGGGCGATCTGGTGATCGGCATCGTCGGTGCGTTTATCGGCAGCTGGGTTTTCAGCGCGTTCGGCAGCG
>DATCBN010000010.1 GCA_036511855.1 Candidatus Eremiobacteraceae bacterium
CCGCGCTACAAGTTCGGAGGCACGGGAACTCCGTACGACGCGCTCACATGCGGCAGTGCGAACGTCACCTCTACAAATCCGAGCCGGATCCCCGTTCCCGACCCCTACACCGGAAACTTCGACAACCTCGGCGCCTTCAGAGCGCCGAACCAACTGCTGATGCACATGCAGATCTCGTACGACGTCAGTCCGCGGGTTGCGCTCACGCTCAACTTGGCGAACCTCGTCAACGCGTGCTCCGGCGGAACGTCAATGCCATGGACACGCTACGCGAACAACAAGGTCTGCGGCTACACGTTGCCCGGTTACGCCGCGCCGCTCAACTACGGCAGCGTCGGACCAAACACGGCGGGTGGCTTCTTCAATCCGGGTGCGACCTTCCAGCCGATGCTCGCGTACCCGTACCAGGAGAACCCGACGATCCAACCGTTCAACGCGTTCTTAGGCTTGAAGATCAAACTCTGATCGCTTAGGATCTCGAAGAACGTCAACGTGCGGACTCCGGCATTTTTGCCGGGGTCCGTTTTCACTGATACGGGCTCGCACCTTGCGGAAGCAGAGGGCCGAAATCGGCCGGAACCACGACTTCAGGCTCTGCATTTGGCACGAGTTCGCGGCCCGCTTTTTCGTAGGCCGTTGCGACGAACTCGCCGCACGTGAACCGGTCCTTGTGCGCGAGATAGATGTTCAGATGTGCGAAGATGCGGTCGCATGCGATCGCGATCAAGTCTGCCGGGTCATAGCCGTCGCCTATCTTTGACTCTGCCCACCTTATTGCGGTCTGTGCAGCCTCCTTCGAAGGCGGCGGAATCAAATAGAAATGTTCCCGGCGCTTTTGGGCGAGCGCCGTTCGGACGACGCCGCTTGGAAGCGCCTCTATCAGCTCATTCTCGTTCAATGTGATCGCGACGTGATAGAACGGCGATTTGGTGAACAGCGAGATAAGCCATGCGGTGCCGTGCGGCCGAAAGAACAGAGCGATGCTGCCCGGCGCGATGTCGACCGCGCTACTCAAACGGGCTGCTGAACCTTTGATCCCGCGCTCGTCACCGCCGTCAGCGACGCTTGTATTTTTGCACCGTTGGGTGAGCCGAGGCCGGTGCACGCATCCCAACCCGCCTTGGCGCTAAAACCAGCGACGCTGTTCGCGCCGTTGTCGCCGACCGTGATGTCGTTGCAGGCTGTCGTGGCATACAGCATCGGCGTGAAAAATCCAACTTTGCTTTTGAGCCGCTGGTTGAGCAGTGCGGTCAGCGCTGCCCAAAGCGGCGCCACGGCGCTGGTCCCGCCGCTCACGAGGTCCTGGCCGTGAACGCGAACGGCGATGCCGGAGTTTGGATCCGCATCGCCCGCGATATCCGGAACGCCGCGCATCGTGAGCGCCGTTTTGGATTCAGCGATCAATCCGGCTTGCCAAGTGGGTACGGGGAATTGAACGCTGACGCCGCCTCCAGTGGCCCAACCGTCTTGATTGTTCCAGACGGTCTCGCCCGTGATGGTCCCCGAACTGCCCTGAAGGTTCGTACCACCGCACGACGTGATGTGAGGCGCAGTTCCCGGAAAATCCGCGTGCCGCTGACCGTCGAAATCGCTGTCCGATGTTTGCTGATCTGAACTGCCGTGGTCTCCTGCCGCAGCGAAGACGCTCACGCTCAGCAAGGCGGCGCTTTGGGCAAGCGTTTCCCAGGCGGTCATCGTTTGAGCGGTCCAATCGCTTTCCTTGGATCCCCAGCTTATCGACACTGCCGATGTGTTCGGATCGTGGACGGCCTGCGAGACCGCCTGATAGAAACCCTGATCGGTGTTTTCGGCGAAGTAGACGACGATGTTCGCGCCGGGTGCGATGCCGCCGATCATCTCGATGTCCAGCATGACTTCGTCGTCGTCGGCTGAGCCGTACGCGACCGGTAAGCCCGGCGAGACGCTGACCGTGGACACTTTCGGCGCGGGAGTGCCCGGCGCAAGGGCAGCGGCGAAATAGGTTTTCAGGTCGGTGGCATCGTACGCGCCGCCAAGCTCGATGATGGCAACGGCCTCGCCCGCTCCATCCCCAGTCGGAAATTGATACAGGCTTGCGATCTCCCTCGGATAGTATGATTTCTGCGCTACCCGCGGATGAATGACGCGCGGCGAGGCGGCAGGGCGATTGTCCAGACCGAGCACTGCTTCGACGAGGGGTGCGATTCCGGCGGGCAGCGTGACCGGACCTTGTCTCCCACGGAAGGTGAGCGAGCCGCGCGTGAAGTCTTGCAATTCGGTGCCAAACGCTCGTTCAGCGTTTGCGACCGAGCCGCTGAGCTCGACGACTCGACGCCCTGCGTCGACGTTTTTCACGGAAAGGCCGCACGCCGCGGCATAGTCCTTGACCGCGTTGATGGCCGCGTCGTCGGCGCCATATTGCTGGACGAATGCCGCGCGGTCCGGCATGATCCGGTTTTCCACCGGCGTGGCTACGTGGTCGCTTAGCGCCGGCCCGTCGATAGCGCTTTTCGGCTTTAGAATCACCGTGACGTCGATGTTGGTGGACGGATCGGTCTTTCCGACCAGCGTGGCATTCGAGGCGGCTTCTTTTGTGCTGCCCGCTAGGACTACCCGCGATTCATTCATGGCCGGTTCCTCATTTTTACGACAGAGTTGACGTCAGGCCACAATCCTACGTCTCCAACGCAGGCGTGTCAAGAGTTCCTGCGGCGCGGATGAATTCGCGAAACCGACGTGGAACCTCGAGAATAACGTTCGCGAAAGGATGATTTGCAAATGGCGCTTTTGATTTACATCATCGCTCTGGTCATCACCGTGCTGCTCATGAAGGTGGCGGATCTCGTCCACCCCACATCCGGTGACATCCGCGTGGCGGTTTTCCTGGCGATATTGTTCGTCGTCAACTATATCTTAGGTCTTGTGCCGTCGGCGCGAAGCCGGCGCGCGCCGTAGCGAAACGATCATCAAAGATGAGCCCGAGTTTCCAAGGTGCTACGTCAAAGATCCGTATGGATTGATGCACAATCTGTCGACGTGACATCGTACTAGGGTGAGCAACGCTCACCCAATTTTTGGGCAAGCGATGCTTGCCCTAGTACAGTTGCCCTCCTACAGTTTCGGCAAGACGTCGGCTGCCCACTCGCTTTTCTTCCATTCAGGAACGGGTGTCGCAAGGCCGGATTTCGGCACGAATCGCGAGCGTTCGACGAGGGCGTAGCGATGGATGTAGCGCGGGCAATTCGGAAACACTTCACGCACGTGAACCCGAACGACGAACTGCGCTTCGGGATAGCCGGCGATTAGACGATCTTCGAAATCTATCGACGCATCCCCGTGAATGCGCAACCGTTTCGGGTTTTCAAAATCGATGAACAGCATGCCGACTTTATGCTGCGCGGCGGCGTTGCCGATGGAAAGGTACATGCCATTGCCGTCGTAATTCGGGAATGCGATCGTACGATCGTCGAGGATGCGGACGAATCCGGGATCGCCGCCTTTGTACGAACACGTCGGATAGCCCCTATGATCCACGGTCGAGAGAAAGAACATGTCGCGGCTCTCGATGAACTCCCGGTCTTCTTCATCGATTCGATCGGCGACCAATCGCGATTCGATGCGATCTGCTAGCCGCCGCGTGTCGAACCGGTCCTGAAAAGCCCGACTGCCTTCGTGATAGATCTGAGCCGTCATTGGTCGCCTCCCGATGGCGCTGTCAATCGATCACGATTTTTCGGCGTCGTCTGAATCGGGGCCTCGGTCACACGGCTTCGGATTCCTCGCGGACCACCTCGACCGGCGCAGACGAATGGGATGAAACGTCGAGGACGATGACGCCGGATGGCCTTTGCCGCAGAGCGAACGCGAGCGGGATCGCGCACGCGAGCATGATCGCGCTGATGACGAACGCGTCTTGGTACGAGAGAACGGTGGCCGCCGCCGTGAGCCGGGCCTGCAGCATCGCCATTGCGGCGTTCGGCGCGAGACCGTGCATGGCCGCCCAGCGCGACGTCTGCGCAAGATACTGCTGCACGGCGGGCTGGAACGCTGTGACATGTGATGAGAGATCGGTGAATCGTTCTTTGAGGCGGATTGTGGTATATGCCGTCGACGCAGCGATGCCGATGCTCCCACCCACTTGCCACACGGTGTTGATGATACCCGAGGCACGCCCTCCGAGGTTGCGAGGGACGTTCCACAACGCTGCGCTCGTAAGCGGAGTGAAGAGCAGGCCAAGCCCGAGAGAGCGCCAGAGCATCACGGTCGCCAGAAGCGAGAAGCTCCAATCGGTGCTGAGATCGCGGAAAGCGAACGAGGCGATGGTCGCGATGACAAGGCCGACGACGACGAACGAACGCGCGCCCAGCCGATCCGAAAGCGTTCCCGCTATGGGCATGGCAAGGGCCATCGCAAGGCCGGCCGGCACCAGCACGGCGCCCGATTGAAGCGGCGTGTAACCGAGCTGATCCTGAACGAAAACCGGGATGAGCACGATCCCCATGTAGTAGCCGGCGCCCAGCAGGGCGCGCAACGCGACCGCGATCGAGAAATTCCACGTCTCGAAGAGGTGCAGCTCCATCAACGGATCGGCGGTGTGCATCTCCCACGGGATGAAGATCGCGAAGAACAGCGCGGCGCCGAAAAAGCAGCCGACGATGACCGGCGAGTCCCAACCCTCGGTGTTGCCCTGGCTCAACGCGTACAAGAACATCAAGAGTGAAGCAGTGAGACTGACGAACCCAACAACGTCGAATCGGCGATGGATGCGCTCCGTGTCGTCGGGCAGCAAGAAATAGCTCAAGATCAGTCCGGCGATGCCGAACGGCATGCCGATCAAGAAGATAAACCGCCAGTCGACGAGATCGATGAGATAGCCGCCGACATATGGCCCGAGAGCCGGCGCAAGCACCATCCCCAGGCCCCACACACCCAGCGCGCGCCCGAGCTGGTTGACGGGAAAGAATTGCACGATGACTGCCATGGAGGTCGCGGAGAGAAAGCCGCCGCCGACGGCCTGGAGAATCCGAAAGCCGATCAGCGAGATGGGATTCCACGCAAGCGAAGCGAGGATCGACGCAACTGTGAAGATCACGAGCCCAGTCATGTACATGCGTTTGCGGCCAAACGTATCCGCTAACCAGCCGGCAGTGGGCATCGAGACCGCGTAGCCCAGCATATAACCCGTGATCACCCAACTGATGGTCCCCAAGTCCGCGCCGAACGACGACATGAGATTCGGCAGCGCGACCGTTGCTATGCTCGAATTGAGAGGGCCGAGGAAGTTGCCCACCATCACGACGCCGAGAAGGAGCCAAGGATTAGGTTTTGCCATCGGCCTCGCGCTCTCGCAGGCGTCCTTCGATGAAGCGACAGTCTCGCTCCAACTGCGCCGCGCTCCGCCTGGCGTCGGCGAGCTCGCGCGCGATCATCTTGATGCGCTTGTGTACGCTCTCGAGGTCGTCGCGGGCCTCGCGCGCGAGATTGCGTAGATCGGCAAGCTTGAGGTGGCGCTCGCCGCGGTCATCGACATACGTGCGGTAGCGCAGGACTTTGGCGATGGTCTCAAGAGAGAAGCCCAGCGATTGCATGTTCTTGATGCGCGCGAGCACGCCGATCGCACTTGGCTCGTACAGCCGATGCCCGCCAGGGGATCTCGCAGATTGCAATAGCCCAAGCTCTTCGTAGTAACGCAGCGTGCGCCCGGTGACGCCGGCTTGCCGGGCGGCGTCAGCGACCGTGAAAAGCCTTGGATTTGCGATAGCCATACTAGGAAGTTAACGTGAACGTCAATATTTCCTCCTATCCGATCCGCCGTTTATCGTGAAACTTAAACGCTCCTCCGGCGATAACCAATGTTACCGTCGTAGCGATAGGGGAGTTCTGGCTATGTCGTTCAAGTTCGTTTTGCGTTCGCTCGCGTTCTGCGTTGCTCTGGCTTGGGTTTGCGCCGTGAGCGCTTTGGCCGCGCCCGCCAGCCTGAATCCCGCGCGATGGACGCGATTCTCGCATACGGCGCGACGGCTGACGCGAAATAGCGCGATGATCTAGCATTCACGGGGTCCTGGACGGCAGTGCCGCGTCACACCGGTGGCAGTCCAACGACGGGAGCCCAGGCGCGCGCGGACTAAGAGCTAGCGGGGTCCTTTTGTGCCGCGCTCGTGGAGGCATTCATGCTACTTCCCGTTTTGACAATCGTAGGCATCATCACCGTGGCGTTCGCCACGCCTGCGCCGCAGGCATCCGCGCAGCCGTGCACGGCGTCGCAGAACCGGCAATTCGATTTTTGGCTCGGCGACTGGCGGGTCGTCGATCCTCAGGGCAAGCGTGCAGGGACAAATCTTGTCACCGCCGTGTACGGCGGCTGCGCACTGCAGGAGCATTGGAAAGGCGTGGACGGCGACCAAGGTTCGAGTTTTAACATCTTCAACAGCCCTACCGGCAAGTGGCATCAGACGTGGGTGGACAATTCCGGAACTTTGCTTCTGCTCGACGGGGGATCGCCGAGTCCGGGGGTGATGGTGTTGACCGGCACGCGCCGTACGAAGAAGGGCAGGATGGTCGAAGACCGGATAACGTGGACGAAGATCGACGAAAACCGCGTGCGCCAACTTTGGGATTTCACCGCGGACGGCGGCAAGAAATGGGCGGTGGTCTTCGACGGCACCTATATCAGGCAACCCGCCTCGTCCAGATGACCCGCTGCTACACGCATTTCAAGACGCACACATCGAGCAACGGTCTGCGCGCCGCTGCACGACCGTTCGGCAGCTTCAACGGCGTGGCGCCCGGATGCAAGCTTTGCGGCGTGTGGACTTCACGCCGCAGCACGGTGAGGCGTGACGTGTCCGAAATCGCCTTGGCCAACGCAGGCCAGCTATGCTTATAGGTTTCGATCGCGATGTCGCCATGCGGCGTGGGCATGTGCGTGTACTCATATGCGTGCGACGGATCGATGTCGCTCAGAAAGCACTCGCCGCCCGGTATTAGGAGGCGGCAGATTTCGGCAAAAAGGTCGCGTGGCTCCGCTATATGCGAGAGCACGCGTGTGCAGACGATCGAGTGGGCGGCGCCGCTGGCGAGCGTGGTATGCCGGACGTCCGCGGCGACGAGAACGGCCGTCCGCGTGGCGATCACATCGCGGTGCTTGGCCCGATTCTCCGCAAGCATTTTTTTGGAGATGTCGACGCCGGTATACGAATTTCCCAGATCTTGAATCAGCCGGCGGTATCGCCCGGATCCACACCCCAGATCCACGACCTCGCCGCGCGGCTGCGCGACGAGCCACTCTCTTACAAGCGGCGTCTCGACGCGATCCCAAAAACGGCTCCACGGCCACTCGTCGTACGACGACGCCGCCAAGTCATACCCTTCGGCCGCGCTCATCACCCGAGCGGCGACCGGATCGCGCGCTACAACCGCCGCCCGTCTCATCACTTCCGGCCGTTCGCCTTCAGCTGGCTTATTTCTTGCGCCAGATGCGCGATCTGCCGCTTGACGTCCGCCACGTCGCTTCCGCTTTTCAACGTCACATCGGCCGCGTTCAATCGGGTGGTCACGTCATCCATTTCCGACTTGAGCTCCGCGACTTCGCTGGTGCTGATCGGGTACCGATTGAAGATCATGCTGCTGATCCACGGTTGGAGAGTGGAGAGCACGAGCAAGAACACGAGCACGACGCCGCCGAATGTTATGCTCTTCTTCACGTCGGCGTTCACTTTGTCGGAGACCTCTTGGCTCACTTGTTCGATGCCCATGAACGACTTCGGAAGCATGGCCGCCGCCGAAGCGAGTTCCGAAACGTAACGGTCATCGTCGAGCACTAAGGGATGCATCGTTCCCGGAGCTCCTGAGAGTTCGTGAAAAGTAAGCTTTGCGATCTCGGAGTCGGGTTCGATGGTGATATCCTTTTTTGACAGGTTGACGACCACACAGCTGAGCGGTCCATCGTAGCCTGGTTCGACGATGCTCGTGTTGAGCAGCAACAAGCCTTTTTGTGCGAGCCGGAAGAGCTGCCCATATTGACCCACGATAGTCGCTGGAATCCGCACTCGTTCGCGCGTCATGATGATGACGGTCTCCGTCGGACTGATAGACCATATGCGTCGCGTCGATCCGTCGGGAAGCCGGTCGCCGATCACCTGCTCGTTGCCGGTCTCGGGCGAAAATACGCGGGCGGCTCTAAGATTGTAACGGCAGTGCTGCAATCCTTGCACCATAAACGGCGCGATCATCTGATCCGCCTGTACGCGCTGGCTGATTTCGACATCCGTGAACATAGCAATCTCCCCTTATTCAAACGGCAGGCCGGAATATTTGACGCCGCCGGCGCACAATCTCTTTGATGCGGAGGGTGCCGGATGTTCGAACCGGCCGTTCCGCACGATCCAATTCGGTTTGGTGATCATCTCCCTTTTCTGTTTCGCCTTCGCATTTTATCTGCATTTCAGCGTGCCCACAACCGATGGCGTGGCCGGCCGCCACGTTTGACTTCTCGGTCAAACCAGCGGACATCAGCATCAGCCGGGTGGCGGAAGCGGTTCTCAAGATCACGATAACAACGATGCACGGCGCTGCTTGTGTCGGCGAACCGGTGGTCCAGCTCCATGCGCTTGGGTTCGACCATGATAGCGCTCAGCCGGTTTCGCTTAATCCGAACATCCCCGCCGTTTGGAAGTGGCAGCTTCAGCCAACGGCCGCCGGCGACCGGTTGGTCGCAGCAAATCTGCTGCAAACCGTCATGAACGGCAAGGGCAAGAATTGGAGCATCGCCGTCGGAATTCTCGCAGCGTTGGGCAACTTCACGGGCCCGATCTTTCAGGGACTTTCCCGACGGCGCGCGCGCGGCCAACAATCGCGCCGGCCGGCAACCGCGCGCAAGCGGTCATCGCCTTCGCAGCCTCCGCCCGGCTAGCACCGCATCTGAAAGCGTCACGATCGGACATATTCGAGCGTGCCCGCCCAAAAAGGGCAGCGGGGACTCGTGCAGAAAGCGCGTGACCATTAACTAGTTGACGTTGCTCGAATCGCAGGAGGCCGCGATGTTTCTTCATGCCGCACGTATTTCCGTGCTCGCACTCGCTATGCTGACGACGACCGGTGCAGGACGCGCGCTCGCAGCTGCTCCGCCGGCCCCGGATGCGTCGGCGTCCGCTGCTGCAAACAGCAGTGGACCGCAGACGTACGATCAATTCGTCAAGGATGCGCAGGTGCAAAGCGGCCTGTTTCCGATCATCACGAAGTCGGACAAGATCTATATCGCGATCGGCGCAAATCAACTCGACCATCAATTCATCGAGACCTCCGTTCCGTCGACGGGACTCGGCGGTTTCGGCCCTGCGCCGGGCGAGCCGTACGTCGCACCCGCGCGGATGATCGAATTTTCAAAGATCAGCGGCAAGATCGTCATGTTCTGGCCGAACACCAATTTTTTGGCGCCCGCGGGTTCGCCGCAAGCGGACTCTATCGCCGCATCCTTTCCTAGTTCCGTCATCGCTACCGAGCCGATCGTGGCCTCGGATCCCTCGGGCGGCGTCGTGATCTCTGCCGGCGCGTTTCTCGGCGACGTAGCCGACCTCGATGCCAGTTTCAAACAGGTGATCGAGAATCCGGGGCACGGCTACCGGCTGGACCCCTCCCGTTCGTTTTTCACGAAAGCCGTCGCGTTCCCGGGGAACGATTTGCTGGAAGTCAACCAGACGTGGGCGACCGAGGACCCGGACACCATCGATAACGTGCCGGATGCGCGCAGCATCTCCGTGCGGATGGAATACAACCTCATCCAACCGCCGAGCGACAGCTACATGCCGCGCATCGCCGACGACCGCGTCGGCTATTTCGAAGTGCCGTATTTGGATTTTGGATCGGACCAGACGTACGCGCGCCAGACTTATTATATCTCGAGATGGAACTTCGCGCCCGCGACGCCGGGCCGCCCCTCGGCGGCCACGCATCCGCTCATGTTCACCATAAGCAAGGATGTTCCGGTTGAATACCGGCAAACGGTCAAGGACTCGCTTTTGATGTGGAACGCCGCATTCAAACGCGTGGGAATCCTCAATGCCGTCAGCGTGCAGGACCAGCCCGACGATCCGTCTTGGGATCCCGAAGACATGCAGCACAACATGGTTCGTTGGATCGATACGTCCTCGCCGCAATATGGCGCGGAGGCGCTCATCGTCAACGATCCGCGCACGGGTGAAGAGATCAATGTCGGCATCAATGTCGACGCGGTCGAAGGCACGGGCGACAATTCGGCATACACCTATTTCGTCGCACCGATGCGCGGATTGCCCGACGACCCGGCCGCACGCCGCGAATTCGTGAGACAAAACATGGTCGCGACCGTGCTGCACGAGTCCGGCCACGATATGGGATTTCAGCACAACTTCTTGGGGTCGCTTGCCTACACCGATTCGCAGCTGCAGAGCAAAGCCTTCACCGACGCGAACGGCATCGCGACGTCGGTCATGGAATACGCGCCGTTAAATCTGTGGCCCAAAGGAACGCCCCAAGGCGACTACGCCCAGGTCGTGCTCGGACCGTACGACTATCACACGATCCAGTACGGATATGGATATATCCCGAATGCGCGCACCCCACGCGACGAACTTCCAACCCTCCGTCGCATCGCGTCGGCTTGGAACGACCCGAGATTCCGCTTCGCCTCCGACGAAGACGTGAGCTTCGGCAACGGCCACGCGATCGACCCTCGCAATCAGCAGTTCGACCTCTCGAACGATCCGCTGCACTGGTGCCAGGTGGAGATGACCGGCGAGCACGCGCTCATGAACTCCGTGAACCAACGATTCCCGGCTTTAGAGCGGCCAAACGACGATGCGCGCGAGGCGTTTGGCGTGCCGCTGCGGCAATACGGCCGCTGTGCGAGCATGCCTTCCAGATATATCGGCGGCGAATACCTATCGCGCAGCCGGGCCGGCGATCCCGGAGGCGCCGCGCCGCTCGCCTTCGTGCCGCGATCGCAAGAGGTGCGCGCATGGCAGCAGATGGACCACTATCTCTTCTCGGATTCAGCCTGGCAGTTCAATCCGTCGGTATTGACCCACCTCACGTACAGCGAACAGAGCGTTCTGAGTTCGGGAGGTGCTTGGGCCTACAACCCGTCCGACCGCCACGATGTGGCGATCGTGGAGTTCGCCGGCTTGGCGCAGGACACCGCGTTCAACGAGATGTTCGCGCCGCTCACACTGCAGCGCATCGACGACCTGTCGGTCAAATACGGACAGGGCCGGACCATGAACCTCGCCGATCTCTTCGACTGGGCGCAAGCGTCGGTCTTCGGCGATATAAGCCGGGGACGTTCCGCTTCCGACGGCGTGGTGCTTCGGAACCTGCAGTCGCGCTATGCGCGGCGGCTTGCGACGCTCTGGGTGAAGCCTAGGGCCGGCACGCCGGACGATGCGAGATCGCTGGCGCATTCGAAGCTCGTGATGCTGCAGCACGATGCGAGAGTCGCGGCAGGCAGGGGCGGATTGGACGAGATGACGGTCGCGCATCTCGAAGCGCTGGAGTCGATCGCGGGTGAGGCACTGTCGGCGCAAGCGACGACCACGCCGTGAGATCCGTGCGGGTCTAGGCGTAAACGCCGAATACCCGCAAGAACTCTTGCGTGAGTGCCCACGATTGCACTGCCGCGCCCGGCTCGTAGCTTGAACGGCGATCGCAGAAAAAACCATGATCGGCTTGTGAGAACACGACCTGTTCGTGGAGCTTTCCGTGCTGTGACAGCGCGTCGGCCACAGCCCGATAATGGTCCGGCGTAATGTGCTTGTCTTTGCCGCCCCAATACATGAGGAGCGGGCCGTGCTGCCGCTGTGCGAGGTCCAGCAAGTCAGGCGGAACGCTTCCGTAGTATGAGACCGCCGCCCGCAGCCGCACGGTCGCATTGGCGATGTACGAGACGCGGCCGCCCATGCAGAATCCGATCGCAGCCACGCGATCCGGATCGACGCCGTCGATCGATGAGAGACGGTCGAATGCGGCGCGCACATCGGCCTCTAGGTCGGGAGTTTTCAGGGCAGAAACGTGTGGCCGGACCGCTTCAAAATCGTCATATGAGCCTTCGAAGCCCGGCCCAGTCCGGTGAAATAACTCCGGAGCCAGTGCCGTAAAGCCGAGGGCGGCGAAGCGATCCGCGATGTCGCGGATATAGGCGTTCACCCCGAACGCTTCTTGAAATACCAGCATACCCGCGCCGTTCGGCTTTCCCCGCGGAGGCGAAACGTAGGCGCTCATGATCGTGCCGTCAGAAATGGCGAGCTGTTCCATGGCCCGTACGTGTGCGGAAGGCCGTTCCGAATCCTCCGAAAGCGAGGTCCCGGAAGGAAGCAGTAACCGGGCTTCGACTAGCTAAATCTTTCGTCAGATTCTTCCATCAGTTCTGACTAAGGAATGCACTAATGTATATCGTAGCGCTTGCGGCCATGCTGGCCGCCGGTTTTGCGTCTGTCTTCGCCGACCCCGCTGCCAGCCCG
>DATCBN010000011.1 GCA_036511855.1 Candidatus Eremiobacteraceae bacterium
CATAATACAGCGTGTCGGACGTTTCGAGAAACTCTCCGAGCCGTTTACCGAGCTCTTCGATCGGATAGGCCGCGTCCACGTGGAAGTCGCGCACGGCGCCTTCAGGGCCGGCCCGGCGGCCATCCCACGTCTCTCGCTCACGATTGCGCGGGCGCACGAACAATATCGACTTTTCCGTCTTGTGTCCGGGCGCGAGCACGAGAACCGATTCCGGTTCTTCAAAGCCCGTGAGATAGTAAAGATCCGAATCTTGCCGGAAGTCGAAATCCCCATCGTTTGAACGGTATGCGGCCGGAGAGCTCGGGAAAACGGCGACGGCGTCACCCATCTTGTCGACAAAGGTCCTGCGGCGGCGATCGAATTCAGTCATGCGCCCCGGTTCGATGCCCATGCCTGCGACCACTTCTGTCGCAATCACGAAGGGGGGACGGCGTCCGAAGTCGCCTAAAACCCCGCTCTCGTGAATTCGAAACATCTATTCGGCTCTAAGGGCCAGTTCGTCGCTTTCGTCGATCGTTGGAATGTCTTCGCGGCAAACGGCGCTTATGTCGGTTTTCTCAGGGATTCGCGCGTTTTCAGCGCCGAGGGCGCTTACGTGGGCACTATCTGCGGTGATCGCCTGCTGCGCGAGACGGCGGCTCCGAAGCACAAGCCAGACCATAGGCCGCTCAAGCCGCACGCGACTCCGAAGTTACCGGTCGACCCATTTGGACGTTCGCCCGTACCGCTTCCGTCCGGATTCGCGGACCTGCGGCTGTGAGCCGTGACGGGCGGTTGCTGCTTCAGTAAGAGGTCGCGCGTCGCAAGTAGCGGACAGTGTTGCGGATGTGGTCGCCGTCTCCGGCATCCGGCATGCGCGCAAGGTACGCTTCCAGATCCGAGATCGCGCTTTCGTATCTGTGCAGTCGCGCTAGAATGATTCCTCGATCGCGAAGCTCCGCGGGGTCGTCCGGATCGATGACGAGCTGAAGTTGGATCGCCGCCAGAGCCGCGACGTAATTCTTCTCGTTCGAGAGCGCGTTCTTCAGGTTCAGGACTAATCGCTTGAGGATCGCGCGCGGTTCGACGCTGTCGAGAAAATCATCGCGCCACGTCAGCTTGCCGCCGTAGACCCGCTCGACGAGCGCGCGGCAATCCGACTCGTCGATGACCGCGCCGCCGTGGAACGGATCGATGAATAGCCGGCTTGTGGGATCGGGAAAGCGGACCACGAAATGTGCCGGCAGTCCGACGCCCTCCAGCCGAAGGCCGATCCGCCGCGCCGTTTCCATGAGCACGATCGAAAGCGTGATCGGAATGCCCGTGCGGTCTGCGATCACGTGCGCGAGTAGACTGTTGTTCGAAGCGCCATATTCCAAGACGTTCCCGTGAAAGCCGCCCAGCGAGAAGATCGAATCGATCAGCGCGGAGGTCTGCGCATAGGGTTCGCTGGATCGATAGGCGATGGCCGCCGCGCGCTCGGCAAGCTCGTCGAGAACGGTCGCGCATGCCTCGATGTCGGTTTGAGGATCGATCGCCGCGCTCACGAGCAGACATGCGCGATCGAGCGGAAACGCGCCGGCATCGCGATCGCTTTTCGCGAGCAGATCTGCGAACGCCACAGACGCGTTCAGTGCTTCCATATGGCGTGCGTTCTTTGGCACGTCCCGCTCAACCTCGATTTTTGGGCCGTTCGTCCTGCGCTACTTCGGCACGCGCCTACGCTAAGAGGTCAGGCGACTCACGAAGCTAAGGTCCCTTTTCGTTAAAGTTAACGTACAATCGGCTCGGAAAACCGTCAATGCATGATGTTGCGACGGCCGCTGTGCCGGACGGAACATATACATGCGGGCGACACCCGGAAATGGCGATGGCCACGGCGAGGCTTTAGCAGACGTCGAGGCTGGTCTATTGAAACTGATCCACGTCGCAACGCGAGCGAACGACGAGGCGGGCATCTTGCGCGTCGCAGTCGAGGGAGTCGCCGCTTTATTTCACGTGACGTGCGCGACGATCATCAAACCGACGTCAGGCGGGAACCTTCGGATCATCGCTTGCGCCGGCGAGCGGCAGCTTCCCGCAGATGCCGTAGACTCGGATTGGCCGGAACTCACAACCGACCCAATGGTGCGCAGCGCCATCGAAGGTTCGTCGGTGGTCGTGGAACGCGAACCCGCCTTCGGCAGCCCGGATGCACTCCTTCGGCTGCTCGCGGGATGGGAATCGGTGCATAGCGCCGCCGCGATTCCGCTGATGGCCGGAGCCGATGCGCTGGGCGCACTCGCGCTGTACAGCGACGATCCAAAAGCTTTCGATCCCCGCCAGACCGACGCGCTGCTTTGGTTCGCGCGCGCAGTCGGATCCGAAATCGCGCGCAGGCGCGAGTTGTCGGCAGCCCGCGCCGAACGCCGCCGCCCCGACTCACCGCGCATTTCGCGCAGTCTCGATCTTCGCGAAGTCGCGCGAAGCATCGCGCAGATAGCGGGAGAATTCGCCGGCGCGGCATTCGCCATCACGTATGCGCTCGAACGCGAGGTGCTCTCCGCCGTCGGCGGATGGAAGGAGCCCGGCGAGCTCGGCAGCGCGTCGTTCGGCACCAACGATCCGGCGTTCACGACCTACCCTTCCGTCTGGGCGGCGCGCGAACAGCGCGTCGTCCGAAGCACCGATGTCGTCAACGATCCCGCGTGGCTCCGTCATGGATGGGAGCGTCAGGCGCTCATGCACGGCTTTTCGGAAGTCGTGTCGTTTCCGCTCGTGTCGGGGAGCAAGACCGTGGGCGCGGTCTCGCTCTTCTTCGGCATTCCCGCCGAAAGCGAGCCGGGCGACGATGACGTACTGCTCCGGCTTGGATTTCAGGGCGCTGAAGCCGTGCTCGCCGCGCGGCGTTACGAGCGGGCCCGCCAGTCCGGCGCGTTGCTCGACAACGTTCTACGCCTGACATCCGACGCCGTCATCGAAATCGATGAACGGGGCAACATCACCAGATGGAACGAAGGCGCCGAGCGGACGTTCGCCATGTTGTCGGCCGACGTCGTAGGAACTGCGTTCGTCGAATCGCCGGCGGTGCCGCCCGACCGGCGCGACGAGGTTCGCGAGGTCATTTCCAGACTTTCGCGCGGCGAACGCGCGCGCGCGCTGGAGCTAGCCGCCCGCAATCGAGGCGGACAACCCGTCGAACTTTTCGTCGCGCCGGTGACGGCCGGCGACGCGGGCGGTGAAGGGGTCGGCCTGGTCGCCTACGGGCGCGACGGGGCGGCGGTTCGCAACCGCGTAGAGAATTTGTTGCGGCAAAACCATGCGCTGGGCGTGATGCGCGATGTGGCGCGGACGTTCGGCCGCGAAGTCGGCGTCACGGCGATCGCGCAAAAAGGGCTCGATAAGATCCTCGAGGTGCTGGCACTTGAAGCCGGACGCGTCTACCTGTTCGATGCTCCTGCGAGTCAACTGCTTTCGGTGGCGGAGCGTGGCTTCACAGCGGAAGCCGCCAAATCGATATCTGTGCCCGCAACTGCCACGGGAGAAGAGGGCCCGGTCTGCAGCAGCGTCCTGGTCCGGCAGACCATCGTGCTCGGTCAAGCCGATGCGCGCCGCATCGAGTTCCCGGCATTCGCCGATCGCGATATCTTCGCGCTCTCGATGGCCATCAGCAAGCCGCTCCTCATCGGCGACACCATCGTCGGTGCCATCCAAGTGGTCGGCTTCGACGGCCGGTCGGTGAGCTTCGAAGAGCAGAATCTTTTTCACGCGGTCGCAGACGAGCTTGCGTTCTCCATGAACAATGCCCGGCTGCTCGACGAAGCGTCGCAGATGGCCATCACCGATCCGCTGACGGGACTCTACAACTACCGGTTCACCCAAGACTTTTTGAAGAAGCGCCTGAGCGAAGCCCGCCGCCGCAAGCGGCCGTTTTCGATCATCATGGCCGACGTCGACGGCCTTCAGCTCGTGAACGAGCAGCAGGGCCGCAGCATCGGCGACGAAGTTCTCAAGAAGACCGGCAACTGTTTGGCGGCGAGCGTGCGCGGCTCCGACGTGGTAGCACGCTACGGCGGTGACGAATTCATCCTCGTGCTTCCGGAGACGCAGCTCGGCGATGCGCTGATGTTGGCGGACCGGCTCACCGCTGCCATCGCAGAAGCGGATTGGCCGTCGCAGGTATCGGAATCGCCGGTCACCGTCTCGATGGGTTGCGCGTCATTTCCCGAAGCGGGGTCGCAGGTGAACATGCTGCTGCGCGCTGCGGACGCCGCGCTCTTCCAGGCGAAGAAGATCGGCGGATCAGGGGTCGAGCCGCGCTTCGATTGATCTGACGGCGCCAAGGTCGAGCGCCACACGCGAAGCGAATTCAAAGCAGCATGAAAGCCGCTGTTGACCCGCTGCTCGCGCTTCGATCAGAATTCCCCATCCTTTCCTCTTGCACGTATCTCGTCTCAAATTCGCTTGGCGCGATGCCCGCCGGTACGCGCGCGCGCCTCTCAGAGTTTGCCGACGATTGGGCGGGCGAAGGCGTGGTCGCTTGGGAAAAATGGCTGCCGCTCGTCACATCGGTCGGTGACGTCGTCGGGAAGATCATCAACGCGCCGCCCGGCAGCATCACGATGCTCCAAAACGTCTCGATCGCCGAGTCCATCCTCATCTCGTGTTTGGATTTTTCGGGCCGCCGCAACAAGGTGGTCTACAGCGAATTGAACTTTCCGACGGTCCACTACAACTGGTGGGCGCAGCGCGCGCGAGGAGCGGACGTCGAGATCGTCAAGAGCGGTGACGGCGTGACGATCGACACGCAAGCGATGTGCGACGCTATCGACGAGCGCACGCTGGCCGTGCCGATCTCGCACGTCATCTTCAAGTCTTCGTATATCCAAGACGTGCGGGCCATCGTGGAGAAGGCGCACCGTGTCGGCGCGCTGGTCATCTTGGACACGTATCAGTCGGCGGGCACCGTTCCCGTCGATGCCGTTGCGTGGAATGTTGACGCCGTCGTCGGCGGCGGCGTGAAGTGGCTGTGCGGCGGCCCAGGCGCCGCGTACCTCTACGTGCGGCCGGATCTGGTGAAATCGCTCGTGCCCACTTCTTTGGGTTGGTTCGGCCAGAAGCGCCCGTTCGATTTCTCGTTCGACATCGACCTCGCCGACGACATCTGGCGGTATGCGGGCGGAACGCCAAACCCGGCAGCGCTCTATGCGGCGCTCACCGGCTACTCGATGATCGCCGAGATCGGCGTGGATGCGATTCGCGTCCGGAGCATGGAGCTCACGGCGCGCGCGGTCGAGCGGGCGCTCGAAGCTGGCCTCACCGTGAATTCGCCGCACGACCCAGCGCAGCGCGGCGGCCACGTCAGTGTCGATTTTCCTGGCGCGCAAGCAGCGTGTGCGGAATTGATCAAGCGGAAGTTCATCGTCGATTTCAGGCCGGGCGCCGGCATCCGGATCGGCGCGCATTTCTACAACACGCTCGAAGAAGTCGATGCGGTCGTCGCGGAGATCCGCGCTATACGCGATGGCGGCTGACGTCGTCGTCGTCGGCGCCGGCCCGGCGGGTGCGGCAGCCGCACATACGCTCGCGCGCTTGGGAGCCGACGTGCTGCTGCTTGAGCGCGGCCGGTTTCCAAGAGACAAGACGTGCGGAGACGGCGTCGCCCCGCACGCCGTGGATATTCTGCGCGAGATGGGTGTGACGTTCGACGCCTTTGGCGGACGCGCGCGAAAGACATACGGCGGATTGATCTCCGGTCCGGGCGGCGGCTGGTTCTCGGCCGAACCACCGCGCGGATCGCACGGCGAGCGCTTGGAATCGTGGATCGTTCCGCGCGTGGTGCTCGATGAGCACGCGGCACGGACCGCGGTCAAGGCGGGCGCCGTATTGCGCGAAGACGTGACGGTGACCGGATTGCTGCGCGAACGAGGTGCAATCGCCGGCGTCGAAGTTTCAGACGGGCTCCGGGTTCGGCAAATAAGGACCCGCGTCGTGATCGGCGCCGATGGCGCGCACTCGATCGTCGCCAAAGCTCTTGGACTCAAGGAAAATGGGCCGCGCCACATAGGCTATGCGCTGCGCGGCTACTACGATGACGTCGAAGGCCTGCGCGACGACATGGAGCTCCACTACTTCGACGGACGGCTGCTGCCCGGCTACGGGTGGGTGTTCCCGACCGGAGAGCGCACCGCCAACGTCGGCGTCGGGATTTATTTTGGCGAACTGCGCCGCGACAAGCGCAAACTGCGCGACATCCTCGATGAATTCGTCCGCAGCGCGCCCGGCATGGCCGACCGCTTCTTGGCTGCGAAGCCCATCGGACGCGCGGCGGGATGGCCGCTGCCGGTCGCGAGCGCTCGCCGCCGCACGGTGTTCGACGGCGCATTGCTGACCGGAGACGCGGCGTCGCTTGTGGATCCGCTGACCGGCGAAGGCATCTATACCGCACTCGTCTCCGGCATCAGCGCCGCGCGCGCGGCGGCGGCGGGACTGCGCGCCGGCGACGTTTCGAGGCAGGCGCTCCAGCCACACGAACGCGAGTGGCGCAGCACGGTCGGCGGGTATCTCGGCGCCGGTCGCGTGCTCAAGAATCTAGCGAAGAGCGCGTGGTTGTTCGACGTCGTCGTGCGGCGCGCGCGCGAGAATCCCGGCCAAGCAAGCCGCGCGATAGGGTACGGCATCGGCACCATCGACCGCGGCACGGCGCTGCGCGGCGTGGCCCGCCGCTTCTTGTTGCATCCAAGTTTTTTCCGCGCATGAGCGGGCTCGAGCGCGCCGGTTGGATCGCCGGCGCCGCCGTGTCGGCCGCGCTTCTCTATGCGTCGTGGCTCCGCCTGATCTCGTCCGCTCCCATCGAAGTCCTCGGCTTCGTCGCGGGCGGTGCCTGCGTCTGGCTCGCCGTACGCGAGAACATCTGGAACTGGCCGATCGGCATCGCGAATAGCGTCTTCTACGTCGTCGTCTTTTTGCAGGCGAGGCTCTTCGCCGACATGTCGCTCCAGTTGGCGTTCGCGGTGCTTGGTTTCTATGGCTGGTACATGTGGCTGTTCGGCGGCGAAGCGAGAACCCAGGAGCAGGTATCGCGCACGCCGTGGCCCCAGTGGATCGCGCTTTGCGCGGCGTGCGCCGCCGCGACGTGGGGCGCGTCGGTGTATCTCGCGACCATCAGAGATGCGGCGCCGTTCCTGGATGCGCTCATCACTTCTATGAGCCTCGTCGCGCAGTACATGCTCACGAGAAAGTACTTGGAGAACTGGTTTGTTTGGATCGCGGTCGATGTGATCTCGGTCGGTCTCTTCGCGTTCAAGCACCTCGGACACACCGCCGTACTGTACGCGATCTATCTCGCGATGTGCGTCGCGGGCGTGTCGCAATGGCGCAGGTCGATGACGGCGCACGAAGCAGAGCTCCAGCCCGCACATGCGTAGGGGGCTGATCGTGGGCAAGTTCATGCCGCCGCATCTCGGGCACAGCGTGCTCATCGACGCCGCGCGCGGTCAATGCGACGAGCTCACCGTCTTCGTGTGCGACATGGCCGGCCAAACGATTCCCGGCGAATTGCGCGTGAAATGGCTGCGCGAGATGCATCCCGACGTCACCGTTCGTCGCATCGACGATCTCCCGCCCGAGTGCGACACGTCCGAGCATTGGGCCCGTTATGCCACGGCGCTGCTCGGCGGCGCTCCCGGCGTCATCTTCACGTCCGAGGACTACGGCGACGATTTCGCGCGATTCGCGGGTTGCGAGCACGTGCAGGTCGACGTCGCGCGATCGGGCGTGCGCATATCTGCCACGACGACCCGTGCCGATCCGCTCGCAAATCTCCGGTTTCTGGCGCCATGCGTGTGGGCCCACTACGTGAGGCGAGTCTGCGTGGTCGGCGCCGAGTCGACCGGAAAGACGACGTTGTGCCGCGAGCTTGCGAACGCGTTCGATACGACGTGGGTGGCCGAGTATGGCCGCGAATATACCGAGTCGAAGCTTGCGCGAGACATCCGGTTGCCGTGGCGCGCTTTTAAGTTCGCGCACATCGCGCGCGAGCAGTCGCGGCGTGAGGATGAGGCGGCGCGCAACGCGGATCGAGTGCTGATCTGCGACACCGATCAATTCGCGACCCGCATCTGGTACGAGCGCTACCTCGGTGCGCCGCCCGCGCCCGGCGCGTGGGGTGAGCTCCCCAACCAGATCGATCTTTATCTCTTGACGGGCACCGATGTTCCATTCGAAGACGACAGCACGCGCGACGGCCGCGAAATCCGCGAGTGGATGAACGCGCGCTTCGTCGACGAGCTTGAGAAGATGGGCACGCCGTGCGTCGTGCTGCGCGGGGATAAAACGGCGCGCTTCAACGCGGCGGCCGCGGCGATGCCGGGGCTTGCGCGGTCCGCTTGCGCTTCAGGAACTTCTTGGCGCTCGGGCACAACTCGCGCAGAGGACAGCGGGCGCATTCGGGATTTCGAGCATGGCAGATCTCGCGCCCGTGATGGATGAGCCAATGGTGCGCGTCCGACCATTCCGATTCGGGGATCACTTTCATCAATTGAAGTTCGGTTTGCGCGGGATTTTTCGCTTTGGTCAACCCTAGGCGATTCGCGACGCGAAAGACGTGCGTGTCGACCGCGATCGCGGCTTTGTCAAAGGCCACCGAAAGAACCACGTTGGCGGTCTTCCGGCCGACGCCGGGCAACTCGATCAGCTCTTCCATCGTCTGCGGCACGCGACCGCCGTGCCGGGCCACGAGAAGCCGGCTGGTGGCGACGATGTTCTTCGCTTTGGATTTGAAGAGCCCGCAGGTCTTGATGAGCGGTTCCAGCGCGTCAGGTTCAAGCGCGGCCATCGATGCCGCATCGGGGTGAAGGCGGAACAGACCGGGCGTCACCATGTTGACTCTCGCGTCCGTGCATTGCGCGGACAAGATCACCGCGACGAGCAGCTGGAAATCCGAGTTGTATCGAAGCGCCGTGCGCGCATTCGCATACGTCTTCCGCAAAATGTCGAGGATGGCATTTCGTCTTACGGCAGCGCTGCTCGGCTGCCGCGCTCGTTCAGCGCGATCAATCCGTCGCGTTCGAGATCCGACAGCAGCTCGCGCAACCACGGCAGGTCGCTTGTCGCAAAGCCGTCCTTTACCTGCTCGCCGAGCGCGAGGAAGCTCAACGAAGGCGAGCTTGCCAAAGCGCGAACGACTCGTCCGCGATAGTAGCGCCGCGAGCCGGCGAACTTCTCACGCTGCCGCGATCGACGCAGGTCGGGCGCTGCGCCGGGTGTGCTACGATCGTCTCCGCCGCGGTCGAGGTCGGCGTTGCGCGCCGCAAACGCGCACGCGCGGCGCGCAGGACACGCGCCGCATTTCGGCACGCCCCGGCAGAAGCGCGAGCCCAGGTCCATCAGCGCCTCGCTCCATGCGCCAGGATCGCGGCGCGGCAGCGCCGATGCGGCGAGCGACCACGCCGTGACCCCGTCGGTTCCGTCGCACCCGAGCAGCGTTCTCGACAACACGCGCCGCACGTTCACATCGACGACCGGCTCTCTCGCGCCGAACGCGAACGATGCGATCGCGCAGGCGGTGTAGCGGCCGACACCGGGCAGCGTGCACAAGACGGAAGGATCGGCTGGCACACAGCAAGCGTGCTGCGCCGCAATCGCACGGGCGCAATCCCACAATCGTTTGGCGCGCGAATTGTAGCCTAGGCCGGACCACGACCGGAGCACGTCGGCCAGCGGCGCGCGCGAAAGTGTCCGGAGGTCAGGAAAGCGCGCGAGAAACGCGACGTATTTGGGGATGACGCGATCCACTTGCGTCTGCTGAAGCATGAACTCGGACACAAGCACGCGATACGGATCGCGCGACCGCCGCCAAGGCAGATCGCGTGCGTTCTCGGCAAACCAGCGACGGATCACGCGGCGCAGCCGCGACAAGCGCGTGGGATCGATCGTGCGAAGTGAAGATGCAGGCACCGCAGGAGCAATTCCAACGTCGCGCGGCAAATCCCGGCGAGGTGGATGCGCGCATTTGGTTTGGAACCCAAGGCTGGCAATACGCCGATTGGGTCGGCAACTTCTACCCGCCCGGCACGCAAGTCAAGGACATGCTCACCGAATACGGCCGTGCACTCCGGACCGTCGAAGTGGACTCGACGTACTACGGCACGCCCGCAGCGCGGACGTTCGAGGGCTGGCGGCGGCGTTCGCCAGACGGATTCCGGTTCGGGCTCAAGACGCCGTCCGAGATCACGCACGTGCGCCGGTTGCGCGACGCCGAAGGACCGTTCGCGGAGTTCGTCGACCGCGCGAGACTGCTCGGCCCAAAGCTCGGGGCCATCCTCGTGCAGTGCCCGCCCGATTTCGATCCCAGCCCGGAAAATAGGAACGCCCTATTCGCGTTCATGGAAACGCAGATGCCGGAAGACTGCGCGATCGCGCTGGAACTGCGCGACGAACGCTGGTACGACGACGATCTCTTCCGCCTCGCGCGCCGCCGCGCGTTCACGCTCGCGGTCACGGAAGGCTCGCACTCCACGCTCGGCCTAGCTTCCCGCATAGCCGACGAATTGACGCGAGATCCGCCCGCGCCGTTCGCGTACTTGCGCTGGCTCGGCGACCGTCAGGTCACGAAGTACGATCACGTGCAAATCGACCGCACGCGGTCGATCGATGTGTGGGAACGCCTCATCCGCCGGCTCCGCGGCGCGGTGCGCGATGTCTACGGCTACGCGAACAACCACTATGAGGGCCACTCGCCTGCGACGGTCCGGAGTCTAGCGGCCCGGCTTGGAGAAGAAGTGCCGCCGGATACGACGGCGCCGCGTCTTTTCTAAGGAGTGGGAGTTGGGGCCGGCTGCGCTTGGCCGGCCGGCGTACCGTCGGATTCTTGGACGCACGTCGTGACCACGCGGGTCGCCGCGCTCGCCGCTCTGGTCTCCGCGGTGCCGATGATCGACTTCTGGCGGCTGTATTGCATGACGTCTTGCGCGGTGGTCTGGTTCTTCGGCGGAGCGCTGCGGTCGAGCAATCCGCCGTCGCCCGGCTGTGGTATCGGATCGTCTCCAGGATGCAGACTGAAGTTCTCGCCGGGCAGCAGCACGGCTTGGATCCTCGAGGCCATCGTATCTTCGGAGCCATGCTTGTCCATCAAGACGTGGACGACGTTCGCGAGATCGTAGGCGAGCGCGCGCTGCCGGTCGACCGATTTTTGAAGCTGCGATGCGCTCTCTTGCAACGCTTCCTGACGCGCGGGATTTTTCGTCTCTTTGGCTTGCGCGAGCATGTCGTTCACCGCGGACTGCTCGACCGGAATGGATTTTTGCATCTGCGCCACGTTGTCGATGAGCTTCAGCCGGTCTTCGTAGGCGCGCAGCGCGCCGTCGCGGCGGTAATAATCGTCGGCGATGTCGTCGAGCGTGGTGTCGACGGTGACGATGCGCGTGTCGTTTGCGGTGATGACGGCTGCGGCGACGTTGTAGTGGTCCACAAAGCGAATGCAAGCCGCGCTTGCGATGATATGGCCGAGCACTCGGGGGTAGGCACCCGTGGACGATGGATCCGGAGTCGCGGTCAAGCTCAGTGGCGCGAGCGGAGATACCGATGCGGATGACGATGGCACCGGACTCGGGGCGACCGGGCTCGACGCCGGAAGCGGCGCGGGGGTTGAATCGCTTCCAAACGCGGGAGCGTACAGCGTCGCCGCGAAAGCGACGACAATGATAACCAAAACAGGCGGCGGTCTGGCGCTCATCGCCGGACAATATTCGGTGCGCGCTTCTCGTCCTACCTGTGGGGCCGGCTGAAAATTGAACGATTTTGACATCGCGGTCGTCGGGGGCGGAGTCGCAGGCCTTTCGGCGGCGTTGTTCTTGGGTAGAGCAGGCGTGCGGACGGTGCTCTTGGACTCTGGCGAATCCAGTTTGCGGCGCGTGGCGACGGTGAACAACTATCTCGGATTTCCCGACGGCATTGGCGGCGCAGAGCTCCTCGAACTCGGACGCCGTCAAGTGCAACGGTTCGGCGTCGAAGTGCGCGCGGATCGCGTTCACGCAGCGACACGCGAAGCCGACGGTTTTTCGATCGACGTCGCAGGCGAGCGTGTCACGTGCAGCTATTTAGTGCTCGCGTCGAACAAGCGTACAGATATCGCGACCGCACTCGGACTCGAGCTGGGCGGATTCGGCAGCAAATTCGTCACGGTGGATTCCGGCGGACTTACCGCGGTCCCCGATTGTTATGCCGTCGGCCGCATCACCGGTTTGCCGAGCCAGGCGTCCATCTCGGCCGGCGACGGCGCGCGCGTCGCGATCGGCATCGTGCAGCGCCTTCGCGGCGGCTACTACGTGGATCATGACATATGACGCGAGCGGCTGCAGGTGCCGGCGCGGGCCGCGGACCAATGGCCTCGCTGCGAGCGTGATGTGCGGGTGTCCTGCAATTGCATGTTATACTTGAAAGGTGTTTGGACGAACATCGGCGTGGCCGCATTGAAGCCCAAGTCCGCTTTGGTATTTTCGCACGGACGGACGTGTCGCTGAAATGAGGCGCGGCAGACTTTCGCGTGGATTTCGGTTGGGCCTGAAGATCGTCGCGGGCGTGGTTTGCATCGCGGTGCTCGCGGTCGTGCTGGTCGCGGTCTGGTGGGTGAGATCGGCGTTGCCGAAGATCGACGGCCACGTGGTGATCCAAAGCTTGAAAGGACCGGTCACGATCCGCCGCGACGAGCGCGGCATCGCGCACGTGTCAGCCGGAACGGAGGCCGATCTGTTCTTCGGCAACGGCTACGCCTGCGCGCAGGATCGGCTGTGGGAAATGGATCTCTTGCGCCGCGAAGCGCAAGCGCGGCTCTCGGAGGTCGTCGGGCCCGAAGCCCTTCCGCTGGACCGCTACTACGCGACGCTCGGCCTCACTGAGGCGGCGCAACGCGACGCGGCGGCTCTCGGTCCGAGAGAACTCGCCGACTGGGGCGCATACGCCGATGGGGTCAACGCATACGCGCAAAGCCAATCGCCGCCGCTTGAATTTCGCCTGCTCGCGTACCCCCCGCCGGTGTGGACCATTGTCGACAGCCTCTCGATCGTCAAGCTCATGGAGCAGCGTCTGGACGACGAGTGGAAGACGACGGCGCTGCGCGAAGCGCTCGCCAAGCGCATCGGTGTTGCGTCGATGCGATCGCTTACCAACGACTCTGTGCCGTCGCTCGAGCACTACATTCCCGGCTACGGCGGCGAAGACAAAAAACTGGACGGCGGTGTCGACCGCACCGCCCTCCTCGGATGGATCGGCGCGCCGCTCGGCGCCGACATTTCCGGTGCGGATCACGTCCAAGATTCCGGGTCAAACAACTGGGCCATCTCCGGGCGCCGCACGACGACGGGCAAGCCCGTGCTCTCCAACGACACGCACCTGTCGCATTCCGTGCCGAGCACGTGGTGGATCGTGCAGCTCAAAGGTGCGGGGTTCGACGTCGAAGGCTTCACGATTCCGGGCGTGCCCGGCGTCACGCTCGGACACAACGAGCGCATCGCATTCGGCGTCACGAGCGCATACGGTTATGCGCAAGATCTTTTTGTGGAACACTTTGCAGACGCCAAGTCCGACGAATACCTCGTCGGGCGTTCGTGGCGCAAGGCCGATCACCGGGTCGAGCGCGTTCCGGTGAAAGGCCATCCGGATGAAGTGATCGACGTGCTCGTCACCAGTCAAGGACCGCTTGTGAAACGCGTCGGGCGGGTGGGTTACGCGCTCGCGTGGACTGCGTTGCGCGACCCGGACCACGCGACCGCGCTTCGCAGCCTCGATCTGGCTTCGAACTGGACGGAATTTCGCGCCGCGCTTTCGCAGCTCGTCGGTCCCAATCTCAATTTCGGTTATGCGGACATCGATGGCCACGTCGGCTATCAAGATGCTGGAAGGCTGCCGGAGCGCGCCGGATTCGACGGCTGGCTGCCAGCCGACGGCACCGACCCTCGGCAGTCGTGGCGCGGCGATGTGCCGTTCGCACTCATGCCGCATGCGCTCGATCCGCCCGCCGGCGTGCTCGCCACAGCCAACAACGAACTCACAACTCCCAGTTACAGACCGGCCCTGTCGACAGGTTTGTACGCGCCGCCCTATCGTGTGGATCGGATCTATGCGCTCCTTGCTCTACGGCCCAAATGGACGCCGGAGGCTGCAGGCGCGCTTCAGTCGGACAACTACGATCACCCCGACGAGCTTCTCGCGCGGCTTACGGCGCAGGCGTTGAGCGGCTCACCGGATCTGACTTTGAGGCGCGTCGCCGCGCAGCTATCGTCCTGGGACGGCCGCGCCACGATCGAATCGCGCGTGCCGACGTTTCTCACGGCCGAACGTGAGGAGCTCGCAAGGATGATGTTTGAACGTCGTCTCGGCGCGGAATACAAGCCGTTTCTCGCGCAATTCCATCCGGTCGCGGCGCTCGAGCGCGCCCTTGACGGCGACAAATCGATGGCTTCGATCGGTGTGACCCAGGCGACGGTGGTGGCGGCGATTCCGATCGCGGCGGCAAACGTCGCGAAATCGCTGAATGTGGGCGCGAGCGCCGGGCTCGACGCGCTGCCGGCGTGGGGCACGCAGGACGCCGCCATCTTCGATCATCCGCTCGGCGTCAAGCCGCTCGACATCTTGCTCAATTTCAAACCGGTTCCGCAGCCGGGAGATCCGTATACCGTCTTTCAAGCCAAACCTGATTTCGGGCCGTCGATGCGGCTTCTCGCCGACAGCGCCGACTGGGATCATTCGTCCATGGTGTTGACGTTAGGCGAGTCGGGGAACTGGAGCGATGCGCACTACGGCGATCAACTGCAGGACTGGGTCGAGAACCGCTATCGACCCACGCCGTTCTCCGACGCCGCCGTCACCGCAGCCACGCGCGACACGCTGTTCCTCACGCCGTAGCAGTCGAATTGGTGTATTAGGGCAACCGTACTAGGGCAACCGTACTAGGGCAAGCATCGCTTGCCCAAAAATGGGTGAGCGTCGCTCACCCTACTACAAAAGACGGGGCAAGCGATGCTGGGTGAGCGATGCTCACCCTACTACAAAAGACGGGGTGAGCGTTGCTCACCCTACTACTAAAATGAATTTACAAGACTTTAAGCATGTCGACGCGCATCAGCGCGTTGCCGACCGCGGGATCCGGCTGCTCGTCGTCGACTGCGTAACCCATCCGCTCGTAATACGGCACCAATCCTAATTCGCGATGCGTCTGAAGATAGACGACCGAACCGCCGTGCGCTCGAGCGAAGTTCTCCACCGCCGCGACCAGTTGTGCGCCGACGCCGCGCCGCCGGAATTTTTCGAGCACGCCAAGCCGGAAGAGCTGCATAACCCGGCCGTCGAGTGCGAACGAAACCGTACCGCAATCGTCGCCGTCGACGGTGGCCACAAACGCGCCATTGTCGGAGCGCAGAAGAAACTTCTTGACGTCGCCGACGGTCAATGGCGGCATGCGCGCGAGCCACGCCGTGGTCGAGTATGCATCCACCGCAATGCGAACGACGGCGACGGCGTCGCTTGCGCCGGCGCGCCGGATCGACGCGAAGTTCGGGGACGAGGAGGCATGATGCATGGGACTCTCACTCGAAGGTGGCGGGCGGCGTGCGCAGGAGACGTTCGCGTTCATCCGCCGCACATCCTGATGAAAGGCGCGGTGCCTTCGATGCGAGTCCGGCTGCGACTGCTCCTCACTAGCCTCAACAGGGCGATCGCCGAATACGTCCTCGCTCGCCTTGAGCTGGGCATGGCCAATCCCGATGCGATGTCCGCTCCCATCATCGCTCGTCTCGGCGCATATCTTCCGCTCGACGAAGGCTTTCGCGATTCCTGGCCGCAGGCCAACGTCCAGGTGCGCGCCGCGCTGGCCTATATCGAGGATGTCGGACGCGGGTGCGTCAATATCCGGCGCGACGCCGTCTGGGAACGATTCGCGTTCGCCGTTCGGCAAGTCGCGCAGTACGCGAGCGGCATCGATTGGCTGCAAAGCGCAGGCGGCCGGACCAAGCGCGAGGATCCGGCGTCATGATCAAGACCTGCGCCGTGCTCGGCGCGGGAGTGATGGGCAATGGGATCGCCCATAGCCTGGCCGCAGGCGGTTTCAACGTCGTGTTGATCGACGCGTCCGCCGAGGCCGTCGCTGCGGGTCTGATTCGCATCGACCAGAATCTCGCGGCTGGTGTCGAACGCGGCAAGCTCACCGCGCATGAGTCCGCTGCAATTCGCGCCCGCATCACCTCATCCACATCGCTGACGGCCGCCGCACCTGCCGAACTCGTCATCGAAGCCGTGCCCGAGGTGATGCAGATAAAACACGCGGTCCTGCGCGAACTCGAACTGGTCTGTTCGCCGAGCGCGGTGTTCGCCACCAACACCTCGGCGCTATCCATCACCGAGATCGCCACCGCGGTGAAGCAGCCGTCGCGCGTGATCGGCATGCACTATTTCAATCCCGCGCACATCATGAAGCTGATTGAAATCGTGCGCGGCCTTGAGACCTCCGACTTCGCGTACGAGGCCGCACTCGAAGCGGCCACGGCGTGCAAGAAGGAAACGGTGCTGGTGAATGAGGCGCCGGGTTTTGCGACCAGCCGCATCAACGCGATGATCGGCAACGAAGCTTTCTACATGTTGATGGAAGGCGTCGCATCGGCGCGCGACATCGACAAAGCCATGAAGCTCGGCCTCAACCATCCGATGGGTCCGTTCGAAATGGGAGATCTCGTCGGTCTCGACACGCGCCTGAAGATACTCGAGTACCTCCATGCGTCGCTCGGTGAGAAATTCCGTCCATGCCCGTTGCTCGTCAAATACGTCAAGGCCGGCCGCCTCGGCCGCAAGGCTGGTCGCGGCGTCTACGACTACCCCGATCGGTAACGGCTCACGCCGTCCGTCGGCGTTACTGCCACCTCGCCCCGAAGCCGCAGGTATTCGAGATGCGCAGCGACTTCGACAAGCGCAAAGCGGACTTCGTGCGCCGAAAGCTTGTCGCCCCAAAACTTGGCCACGATGTCGGCCGCCGTCACGCCCGCAAGCTCGCCGTCGGCTACGCACCCGCGTACGCCCCCCAAGCGGTCGTCGTGGTGCGCGCGCAATTCGACGATGCGCTTCGGAAGGTCGCGATACACGTCTCCGTGCGCGGGCAGCACGGAGTAGCCCGATTCCCGCGTGAAGCGCTCGAGCGACGATAGATAGTCGCCGAGCGGATCGGGCCGGCATTCCGGATAGAGACCGATATTAGGGGTGATCGACGGCAGCAAGTGGTCGCCCGCGAAGATCGTCTCACCGGCGTCGTCCACCAAGACGTAGTGATGATCGCTGTGCCCGGGCGTCCACACCACGCGGCATGACCTGTCGCCGACCTGCACGACATCTCCATCGGCGACGTGTTCGAACCGTTCCGGCAAAGTCACGCAGGCGCGCAGGTCGGCGGCCGCACGCATGGCGCCGCTCGCCGCGCCCGCAGCCATCCCATGGAGTCGCAGAAATGCGACCCAATCGTCGAGCGGCGCAGAACCCCAAATGTAGCGTGCCCGGCGCTCTTCATCGCGAACGATAAACGCTCGAGCGCCGGAAGCGGCATGGCGTCCGGCCATGCCGATATGATCTGGGTGCATGTGCGTCACGTAGAGCCGGACGATCGACGATTGTCGGACACCGAGCGCACGAAGCGCGTCATCGAACACATCGCGAGCCGCCTGCGTGTCGAGACCGGCATCGATCAGCGAATACCCGCCTTCGCCGCGCACCAGATACAGATGGACGGCGCGGAGCCGAAATGGCAACGGCAGCGTGATGCGCCACACGTCGTGCGCGATCTGGGCGACCGATTCAGATGCCAATGCTCACTCCATCGAAGAATCGCAGCGCACCGTCGGTCAACATCCCGTGGTAATCATCGAAGAGCGCGCGCGCGCGAAAGCCGGACCACGCCGCCGGCAGCAGCTCGCGAGGCAGATCGGGATCGATGAACGGAAAGCGCCGAAAGTCGTGCGTGAGCGCGAAGCGGGCCGTGAACGCGTCGGCGTCGGAAAGCGAGCCCGCGCGCGCGCGCCGCACATCGCGGCGGCGCATGGGGTCGTAGTGGGCCACGAACGCGTCGTAACGCTTGCCGATGGCGGCAAGATTCCAGCACTGACGAACGAGGTCCGCATCGGCGCCCGCGCCGGACAAGTGCGCCGAGAAGATGCGCGCAAATCGGTCTGCGCCGTGCGCGCTGATGAGCGCACGAGCTTGGCTTTCGACCTTGCGAGGGCTGACATACGTGCCTCCGCCGAGAGAACCGAAGCCGAGCCAAGCCAATTGGCGCCTGATCCGGTCGCGCGCCGCGCGTCGAGCCTCCGGTATCGAGTAGGTCAAGAGACACCAGCGCGCATCCCATGTCCGAGAACGTGGTTGGTAGATGCGGCGGGTCCCTTCATCGATGAGACGCCGGCCCGCCTCGGACAGTCCGTACGCGGAGCGGTTGCCTGCTTTGCGCGCTTCGAGCCAATCTTGCCGCGAAAGCCGCGCCACCGCAGACCGCACGGCAGTCTCTCCAATGCCCAGCCGGGCGCCGAAGGTGACGAGGCTCTGGAGTCCGATCGCCTGACCGCGCGGGTAGGCGTAGTCGCCGTACAAGGTAAAAAGCATGGACCGCGGACGCAACGGTTCTATGCTAGGGAACGCCGCGGGGCGCACGTCGCCTTGCGTCATGCTCCAAAACCTGCTACAATTACGTGCGTCGAAATCTGCACGACCGTGCAAATTATAACACACTCTGGCGGAGGCCTCAAGCGATGGCGCGCATCAAGACATTTGACGATTGGATCGAGGTCATGCGGGAATGGCAAAAGGGGATCGACGTCGATCCCGAGATATTCCAGCGCGTCCTCGGCGGCTATCAGCTCGAAGCCAAATACGGCGACTTGAAGTTCGACGAGATCGAATTCGGCGATTTCGCCGGCAATCGCAAGTGGGAGAAGGTCCTCGAGATTCCCGACCAGCGCATGCGCGATGCCGTCTTGAACATGATCATCTATCAAGGGGACACCGAATTCGCGTCCAACGAGCAGCAAAAACTCTTGCTCGGCAACGCGCCTTCTGAATACGACATGTATTCGATCTGCCGCGTCTTCATCGAAGAGACGCGGCACGGCTATCAGATGTGCCACCTGCTCGTGAACAATTTCGGCAACGACGGCCGAATTGAAGCCGAGAAGATGTTGATGCGTCGCGCGGACAAGGGCACGCGCCTCCTGAACGCGTTCAACAACACCGTGAAGCATTGGCTCGACCTCTACGCCTATCAGAACTATATGGACCGTGACGGCAAATACCAGTTGCAGATGCTGTCGCATTCGGGCTTCGCGCCGCTATCGCGCAGCATGGGCCCGATGTTGCGCGAGGAGTCGTTCCATCTCGGCACCGGTGTGACGGGTCTCAAGCGGGTGGCCAAGGCGGGCGTCATTCCGGTGAAGCTGCAGCAGAAGTATCACAACAAATGGCTCTCGGGTTCGCTCGATCTATTCGGCAACGACCACTCGTCGAGCGCGGTATGGGCTTACATCTGGGGAATCAAGGGCAGGCCCCTCGAAGACAAAGAGATGGGACCGGCGGACAAAGAGCGGCTCAACGTCTACGCACGCGAGCTGTACTACGACGAATGCAAGAAGATCGTCGACCAGATAAACCTCATCATCCCCGGGGACGAAAAGCTGTACACACCCGACATCCGCTTCAACCGGACCATCGGCGAGTTCGCCGGCAAGCATTACTCGGTGGACGGCCGCATGATCGACAGCGATCAGTACGAGGAGTATTTGCGCGACGTGCTGCCCACCGATGAGGACGAGAAACTCGTCCTGGAATATTGCAAGCGCGACGACTGGGTGGCGCCGAAGGCTGCTTAATCAATATCTCAAATTAGTATTAGGGCAAGCAACGCTTGCCCAGCCTGCCGAGCTGAGGAGAACCAATGGCAATCGCAGTCGAAAACAAAACCCTTGTCGAGTACCGGCTCGAGGGCGATCACGTCGCCGTGATCACGCTCGTCGATCCTCCCGCGAACACGTACACGCACGAGATGATGCGCCAGATCGACGACGCCATTCTCAAGGCGCGCTTCGACAAAAACGTCGAAGTAGTCGTGCTGACCGGAGCGGGCGAGAAGTTCTTCTGCGCCGGCGCGAACATCGGCATGTTGCAGACCGTCGATCCGAATTTCAAATATTTCTTCTGTCTGCACGCCAACGAGACGTTGATACGGTTCGAGCAGACCCCGAAGCTGATCATCGCCGCGCTCAACGGGCACACCGTCGGCGGCGGTCTGGAGATCGCCATGGCCTGCGACATCCGCATCGCGCGCAGCAACGCGGGCAAGATCGGACTTCCCGAAGTCGCGCTCGGAGTGTTGCCGGGCACCGGCGGCACGCAGCGGCTCACGCGCATCGTCGGCAAGTCGAAAGCGATCGAACTGATGGTCACCGGCCGCACGTTTTCGTTCGAAGAGGCGCAAGAGCTCGGCATTGTCAACGACGTGTTCGAAGGCGACGGCCCCGCCTTCATGAACCAGATATTCACGTACGCCAAGCAGTTCTGCACGCCTAACAAGGCGGCGAAGGCGGTCGGCAACATCAAGCGGTCCGTGCAATCGGGCGCAGAAGTGCCGTTCTCCGAAGCGTTAGCGATCGAGCGCGAGCTACAGCAGTTGCTGTTCCAAAGCAAGGATGCGAAGGAAGGCCTGAACGCATACGTCGAGAAGCGGATGGCCAAATTCACGAACGAATAAGCCCGTAGGATTGCCGCTCGCGCCGATCATGCAGTCCAAACTTATGTCGATGTCCGAAGCCGTCGGTCAATTCATAACCGACGGCTCTTCGGTTGCTCTCGGACTCGGTCTCGAAGCGCTCATTCCGTTCGCGGCGGGCCACGAAATGGTCCGCCAAAACAGGCGCGACCTCACCCTTATCGGCCCGATCTCCGATATTCTCTTCGATCAGCTCATCGGCGCCGGCTGTGTCGCGCGGGTCGACGCCGCGTGGGCGGGCAACGTCAGCGCCGGACTCGGCCACTGCTATCGCAGAGCGGCGGAACGCGGCGAGCCGCGCGGCATTGAAATCCGGGATCATTCGAATTTCACGATGGCGCTCGCACTGCTCGCGGGTTCGCTCGGCGCGCCGTTCCTGCCCACCAAGACTCTCCTGGGTTCCGACCTGCCCACGACAAATCCCGATCTGCGCGTGGGGTCGTCGCCGCTGTCGGATGAGCGCCTCTTGTTCGTGACCGCGATAGAGCCGGACGTGACGATAGTCCACGTACAGCGCGCGGACGAGTTCGGCGGCGCCCATGCGTGGGGCAACCTTGGCGTGATGGCGGACGGAGCGCTGGCGGCTAAGCGCGTCATCGTGGTGGCCGAGGAGATCGTTTCGCACGATGTCATCGAGAGCGACCCCAATCGCGTGCTCGCGCCGCCGCACAAGATCACCGCGGTGGTCTGCGAGCCGGGCGGCGCCCACCCTTCGCCCGTGCAAGGCCGATGGGGACGCGACCACGAGTTTTTTCTCGAGTACCACGCGGCCACGAAAACGGCGGATGGTTTCGCGCAGTGGCGCGCCGGCTGGATCGACGGCGTTGCGGACCGATCGCGATATCTCGACAAGCTGGGCGCCGATCGAGTCGCGCGCCTGCGCGTGCACGGTCAGCACCCGGCCGCGCCCGTCAACTATAGCGCGTCATGACTTCCGGATATAAGCCGGCTGAGTTGATGATCGCCGCGGCCGCCCGCGAGATCCGCGATGGTGAAGTCGTCTTCGTCGGCATGCGTCTGCCGCTGCTCGCGTTCGCCCTCGCAAAACGGACGCACGCGCCGGACGCCGTCGGTCTTTTCGAAAACGGAGTCATCAGAGAAACGCCGTCCGCCGAATTGCTCTATACGATGGGCGATCCTCCCAACATCGAGGGCGCGCGCATGTGCTGCGGCATGAACACCGTCATGGGTCTTTTGCAGCGCGGCGACGTCGATCTCGGTTTTCTCGGCGGCGCGGAGGTCGACAGATTCGGCAACCTCAACACCTCGTACGTCGGCGATCCGGCGCGGCCGGCGGTGAAACTGCCCGGCAGCGGCGGTGCCGGCGACATCGCGTCGCTGGCGAAACGCTTCGTGGTGATCGTCGATCACGATCTGCGCCGGCTCCCCGAGCGCGTCTCCTATGTGACGTCACCGGGAAACGGCACGGGCGGGGACTGGCGCATCCGCGAGGGCTTGCCGCGCGGGGGACCGTCGGCCGTGATCACGACGATGGCGGTGCTGCGGTTCGACGGACAATCCGGTGAAGCGTATTTGGCGTCCGCTCACCCCGGCGTCAGCGTGGCCGACGTGCGCGCAAAGACGGGTTGGGCGCTGCGGGTGGAGGCGGGCTGCGATTCGACGCCGCCGCCGAGCCAAGAGGAGTTGCGCATCATTCGCGATTGCGACCCGCGGGGTTTTTGGCTGAACTAGCGGTGCGACATCAATCCGACATAAAAGGCGCCCGCCGCGCAGCACAGTGCGAGCACGATGAGGAAAACCGTCGACGAGTTCGGTTTGCCAAGCTTGCCGGTGACGATCGCCGCTTGCGTCAAGAGGGCAGTTGCGAGCCAGAGCACCGGATGCCAAAAGTTCGGCCGTAAGCCCATGAAAACGAGCGCGAGGCCTGCGAGCAATTGCGCGCCGAGCGACCACAATGCGACGCGCCGCCCGAATTGCGTGAACAAACCGACGATGAGCGCGGCGAACACGATGAGGGCGATCAGGTAGTGTATTTGGATTGCGACTAGCATGGGTTCCCTACTACGGCTGTACTAAATGGAAGAGAGGGCTCTTGGCCAGACCGTTGAGGATGAATTGAACCGCTAAGGCCGAGAGGATGATGCCGAGCACTCGACTCACCACCTGGATTCCGGTCCGCCCTACCAATTGGAGAAGCTTCTCGGCGCCGCGCATGCTCACCCACGTGACGAACAGCGCAAGGGCAAATGCGCCGTAGACCGTCGCGAGCTTGACCTTGTCGGCGCCGGCGAGCGACACGAGGAGGAGCACCGTCGCGATCGTCCCGGGTCCGGAGATCATCGGAATCGCGAGCGGAAAGACGGCGACATTATCGTGGTCGGCGTCGCGTTCGTCGTCCGGCGACTTCTTGGCCGCGGGGGGGCGCGCGAACAGCATGTCGATGGCGACGAGCAGGAGCAGGATGCCGCCGGCGATTGAAAATGCGGGCAACGTGATGCCGAGGTAGCCAAGCAGCCTTCCGCCGACAGCCGCCATGAACACGATGATGCAACCCGCGACGATGACGGCGCGATTGAGGACGCGCGCCCGCGTGGCGGACGGCATCGTCGCCGTCATCGACAGCGCCAGCGGCGCCATCCCGAAGGGGTCGATAATCGTGAATGCCGTTACGATCGCGGTGACGGCGAAATGAGCATCCATGGCGGAATCTTATCGCTGAGGGCCGCTAAGGCCTAGCTCCAATATTATCGTCTAGGAGGGCACGCTTTGCTTGCCCCGTAGCGTTGTAGGTGTAGGGTGAGCATTCCGTACTAGGGTGAGCAGCCCGTACTAGGGTGAGCAGCGCTCACCCATTTGGGCAAGCGATGCTTGCCCTAGTACGAGCGTCGAAAAGAACTGGGCAAGCGATGCTTGCCCTAGTACGAGCGTCGAAAAGAACCGGGCAAGCGATGTTTGCCCTAGTACGCGTGTTCTACAGAGGAGACGAAGATGATGATCCGGCGCACGCTCATTTGCATACTGCTGGCTTCCGCGCTTGCGGGTTGCAACGGCGGCCAAACGCAGCCGGCCGCCGTGCCGGTAGGCACGCTCACGGGCGTCGTCACCGGTCCGAGCGGCCCGGTGAGCGGCGCGGCTATTCAAGTGACGCAGGCAGATGGTTCGCAGAGAACCGCGGCGTCGACCGCGGATGGATACTTCGAAGTAGACCGCGTGATAGCAGGCACGATTCAGGTTTCAGTGAGCGCCGCTCATTACGCGCCATGGCAGACGAATGCGGTGATCGTGCCGAATGCGACGCTCACGCAGGACGTTCGTCTCACTCCCCTGTGACCGCGATGCGGAGGCGACGGTGCGGGTTATCACTTTCCCATCTCGGCGCCCGCAGTGATAGGTCGGGCGCTACGTTCGGAGCCGATACTACAAAGAGAGCGGAATGGCGAGCGACCTACCCCGCGGAGGATAGCACATGCAATACCTGGTGAAGACATTCAACGACGCAGCGGATAGCTACAATCTTGCCCGGCTGGAATACTCGTTTACGTGCTTCGGCTGCACGCCGCCGCCGGCATTGCGCCTGCCTTCCGACGATCGCGAATGGACGCCGGACCAGCGGCCGGTCACATCCGCGGTGGAAGCAGTGCGGGATTATTTCGAAGGCGTCGCCGATGGCAACATCATCGCGCCCACTAAAGACGCCTCGTACGAGCGCATGCGTTCGGCCTCGCACGAGCTCACGCGGCGCTTTTTCCAAGTCTCGCTCACGCAACTGGGCATTCCGTGCGACGGGATCATCGAAATCATCGAGGACTAATTTAAAACAATTCCATTTCTGTAATAGGGCAAGCATCGCTTGCCCTATTTTTATTCAACCCCAATCAAAGCATGCTCGCGAACAACTCCACCATCTCTCCATCGAATTGCGTGCCGGCATTGTTGTGCAGCTCCGCCAGCGCGGCGGCCTGCGACATGCCTTTATGATACGGCCGGTCGTCGGTCATCGCTGAATATGCGTCGATGATGCTCACCACCCGGGATAGTTTTGGGATCTGTTCGCCTGCGAACCCTCGCGGATAGCCAAGTCCATCGTAACGCTCGTGATGGTGGAGCACTGCCTGCGCGACATCGCTGAAGCCGGGGATATGCTCGAGCAGCATCGCGCCGACCTCAGGGTGGCGTTTCACCAGCCGCCGTTCGTCCGCCGTCAGGCCCGATGGTTTGCAGAGCACTTGATCGGGAATGGCGATCTTGCCGACATCGTGCAGCACGCTTGCGAGGAGCAGCACCTCGGTTTCGGCCTCTGAATAACCGGCCGCGCTCGCATAACGCTCGGCCAACTGGTTCACTTGTTCGAGATGAGTCCGCGTCGCGGGGTCGCGCGCCAGGAGCGCGGCGAGAAGCTCCGAGACCGGCGCGAAGTTACCCTTGAGCTTGATAGGCGCCATTGTCGGGGCTTGCGGCCCGCCGACCGGCACGCCCGAACGTTTGCTTTGGTATAACGCCGCATCGGCTCTTGCGATGAGGTCGCCGGCATTTCGTCCATCGCGCGGGTACTCGGCAACGCCGATCGACGCCGAGAGCGGGATGTGTGCTCCGTCGAGATCGAGCACCGCGGTCGCAAGGTCGATCCGGATCCGCTCGGCGACGTTGAGGGCGTGGGCCTCGTCCGAATCGACGAGAATGGTGAGAAACTCGTCGCCGCCGTAACGGCCCACGACATCGGACGCGCGGCAAGTCGCGAGCAGAACGGCCGTCAGCTTGCGCAGCGCTTCGTCACCCGCCGGATGGCCGAAGTTGTCGTTGACCAGTTTGAAGCGGTCGATGTCGAGCATCAAGACCGCGAACGTCGCGCCCGAACGCTCGGCGCGCTTGACCTCTTCTTCGAGCCTCGTCTTGAGGTAGCGGTGGTGATAGATGTTCGTGAGCGGATCGCGATCCGCACGGTTTTCGGCATCCGCGAACATGCGCGCGTTTTGCACCGCGAGCGCCATCTGTTCCGCGATCGCCGCCAACAGCCGGACCGAGGACTCGTCATACGCCCGTTCTTTGTACGATTGAGCCGAGATCACTCCGAGGCACGTGCTTCCGAGACGCAACGGAGCCATCGCGATCGAGCGCACGAATTCTTCATTTAGGTTGAGCATGCGGAACGGCTCGGCGTAGATCTCCGCCTGCGAATGAAGCACGAGCGGCGCGTTCGATCGCACGACTCGATCGGCGATGGATCGAGCGAGCGGAACGGGTTCTATCGTGAACTCGACGTCGCCCTCAAGGCCGTACTCGAGCGACAAAGTCGTGCCGTCGTCGCTCAACAATTCGACGAAGAAGACCACCGCGTCCATGACCCGTCGCACTTCACGGCATACCGTACGATAGAGCGTCGGCAGACTCAAATGGGCCGAGAGCGCCCTAGACACTTCAGCAAGCAGCTGAAGCTCTCGGGTCTGCTGTTCGGCTCGCATGAGCGCCTCGGAATGTTCGACGGCGATGGCGGCTTGCTCGGCCACAGCGACCAGCAAGGTCAGATCGCGGTCGGTGTACGCGCGCGGCGCCGGACTCTGCACCGAGATGACGCCGATGATCCGGTCGCCGATGCGCAGCGGTGAGAACAGCGCCGACTGCACCGGTTCGCCCTCACCTGAGGTGAGTTCCGGCATGCTCGTCCAATCATCGAGAGTCCGGAGTATCATAGGCTGACCCTTGCGCAGGACGTACCCGGTGGCCGAATTTTCGATCGCGTATTCGCCGCCGTCGATTCGATGGCCGACATCGACGCAATAGGGGATGAGGACCGTTCCGGCATCCCATTTCACAAGCGCGATGAAAAAAGTCGACGCGTCCATGATGCCGCCGACGAGGTCATGGATGCGGCCGAACAGATTGCGCAGGTCGCGCTCGGATGAAAGCGCGCGGGCGGTGTCGAGGAGCACGCGAAGCTCTTCATCGCGCGACCGCGCCGTTTCCGACGACTGCCGCTCGGCGACCACGAGTGACGTCACATCCGCCGCCGTCATGATGTCACCGAATTCTGCGTCGCCGTACGCATCCGGCTTCGCCGCTCCCGCGACGAGATAGCCCGTCACCACGCCATCCGCATGCAGAGGCGCGACCACGAACGACGATTCGCGCTGCTTGACCGGACTCATGAGCGGTGAATCCAAGCCCGCCCGGCCGGTGGCCTGTGCGAGGCCCGATTCCAAGGCGGCGTCGATCAGGTATTGATCGCATTGAAGATCGCTCGCGACGTGCGCCGATGCTGCGCGATAAAGCGGACGCAACACGCCGTGCGCATCGATGCCGACCGCTTCGATAAGATCAACCGTCGCGCGCTCCGCCAAAGCTTCGTGCAGCGACGCAAAAAATTCGCTGCGCGGCCGGTCGACGGCAAGCGAGAGTAAAGAGGAATAGAACGGCATCCGGCCGATCGCACGCGTGTCCACTATGTAGGGTTATCGGACGCTTTAATGCCGGGCGACTGCGGCTAGGTCGACAAAACGTTCAACCAAGGCCGGGTCGAATTGCGTCCCGATGGCTCGCCGAAGCTCGGCACACGCCAGCGCGGCCGAGACGCGCCGCCTGTGGGGACGGTCACAAGTAAGCGCCGAGAACGAATCGAGCAGCGCCAACAGCCTCGCGACGAGCGGAATCGCATCTCCGGCAAGGCCCGCTGGGTAGCCGCTGCCATCGTACCGCTCGTGGTGATGACGGATGGCGCTTGCCACAAGTTCGAACCCAGGAATGTTCTCGACGAGCATCGCGCCGATCATCGAGTGACGCTTGACGAGTTCGTACTCGGCCGGAGTGAGCGGGCCGACCTTGCGCAGCACATGATCGGGAATTGCGATCTTTCCGATGTCGCGCAGCACGCTTGCAAGCAGCAGCGCCTCCGCCTCCGGCGGGGAGAGCTCGAACGAAGCGACGCAGTCTTTCGCGAGACGGTTGATGTTTTCGAGTCTGGAGCGAGAGTCCGGGTCGCGGGCGAGTAACGCCGCGATAAGCTCGGCGACCGGTGTGAAGGCGCCCTCGAGACGAAGCTCCATCGTGCCGATACGCTGGAGCGCGGCGCTTGGTCTTCCGTGCCGCTTGCTCTGATATAATCCGGCGTCCGCTTTTGCGATGAGCTCGGCGGCGGTCGCGCCGTCCGCCGGGTACGAAGCCAAACCGAGAGATGCGCGAAGCGGCACGGAGATCCCGCCGGGCAGCCGAAGCTGGCGATCCGCCACGGCGTCGCGAATCCTGGCTCCGATGACGAGAGCTCGATCGTGAGGCGTGTCCGGCAAGATGACCATGAACTCGTCACCACCGTAGCGGCCGATGATGTCGCCGCTCCGGCACGTCGCGTGGAGCACCGTGGTCAGCATGCGCAGCGCCTCGTCGCCTGCGAGGTGGCCGTACGTATCGTTCACTTGTTTGAAATCGTCGAGATCGAGCATGATGACGGCGATCCCCGTCTGCGCATCGCGCGCGCGCGCTAGCTCTTCGTCCAGCCGCGTCTTGAGATAGCGGTGATGGTATAGATTGGTCAGGGGATCGCGGTCGGCGCGATTTTGCGCCTCGCGGAAGAGCTGTGCATTTTGGACCGCCAACGCCATCTGCTCGGCGATCGCGCTGAGCAAACGGACGGCCGGCTCACCGTACGCGCCTTCGTCGTACGACTGCGCGGTCATCACGCCGATACAGACGTCGGCCAGCCGCAGCGGCGCCATCGCGAGGGACCGAACCGCGCGCTCGTCCGCTTTGAGGACTTGATGGGGACTTGCGGAGAGCTCTCCCCGGTTTTGGACGACGACGGCTTGATTGGAACTCACGACCTTTTCGGCGAGCGTGCCGGCTATCGGGTAGTCCGGCAGATCCAGTATCTCCTCGCCCTGCGCGCAATATTCCACGTGCATCGTCTGACGGTCGGCAGATGTCAAGCTGACGAGAAACACTGAAGCGTCCATGACTCGTCGTACTTCGCCGCACACGGTCTGGCAGAGCGCTTTGAGCGAAAGCTGTGCCGAAAGCGCCCGCGAAACCTCAGCCAGCAGTTTGAGTTCGCGCGCGCGGTGCTCCGCGCGCAGCAGGTATTGCGAGTTCTCGACGGCGATCGCGCCCTGTTCGGCGATCGCGAGGAGAAGCTCGAGATCGCGCTCGGTATATGCGGCGGGATGCTCGCTCTGAACGGAGATGACACCGATGGTGCGGTCGTTGACCTTCATGGGGACGTAGACAGCGGCGGCGGCTTCGCTGCCTTTGCCTGCCAGATGTCCGGGATACGCGAGGAAGTCATCGGTGGTGTGGATCAACAGCGGTTTGCCGTTGGTGAAGACGTGACCGCACAGCGAGTCGCCGAAAGGCGCTTCGGGAATTTCGAGGGGTTCGCCATCGCTCACCGCGTACGGGAACTGCATGCGGCCGGTGTCCACCGATCCGAGCGCGATCAAAAAAGTCTGCGTATCCATCACGCTTGCGACCAATGCGCGAAATTGCTCGAAGAGCTTGCGGAGATCGCGCTCGGTCGAAAGCGCGCGGGTCGCGTCGAGCAAGAGGGTGAGTTCTTCGCCCCGTGCGCGCGCCTCGTTAGAAGCGACCAGCGCGCCGACGACAAGTCCGGCTATGTCGGCGGCCGCAGCGATATCGTCACCGCCGTCTTCGTCGAAGACCGCCGGTTCGGCGCTTGCGATGGCAAGCGCGCCGAAGCGGCGCCCGATGGCGCCCAAGGGCGCTATCGCCATCGAGCCGCCGGGGAACGGCAGACGATGTGCGTCGGCGCTGCCGGCGGTCACGATGACGGCCGTGGGTGCGTCGCACGCGCGCGCGAACAAGCCGGGGCCTATCACGAGTGGCGCGCCGTCGGCGCCGCCGCCGGCGGAGTAGATGGTGCGGAAGCGCGCGATTTCGCCGCCGTCGGCGACTGCTATTGCGACATAATCAGCGTGAAACCGTGTCTGCAGCGCGCGCCGAAGCTCGTCGAAGAACTCCGCGTGTCCGAGCGAAGTAGCAACTGTCAGCAGGGCTGCGCGGTCTAGCGTCGGGGCGCCCCGCGCACCTCGCATGTCGTGCTTCATGAACTGCAACCGTCCGGCGTCGGGCGAGTGTCGTGGACTACACCTTAAGTTATCGGCGGACGCGGACTCGCGGCGTATGCCTCGTCGAGGAGATCGACGGCGTGCCGGACGCGCAGCTTCAGGCCGCGAGCGGCGATGCCGGCGCGCAGATGCATGTGGCACCCGGGGTTGCAGACGACCAGAGTGTCGGCGCCGGTGGCAACAGCGTTCGCAAGTTTTTCATCTAGCAGCGCCGCCGCCATCTTAGGATGCGTCAACGCGTTCAGTCCGGCGGCCCCGCAGCACCGGTCCGGATCCGCCATCTCTGCAAGCCGGATACCTGGGAGACTTCGCAACAGCGCGCGCGGCGCTTCGCGTATCCCTTGTGCATGGGCTAAGTGGCACGCATCTTGATACGTCACCACCTCTTCACTTGCAGGGTTGGTCTTGTTATCGGCCCCAGCCGGCGAATAGGGCCGCAATAGTTCGGTCACGTCGCGCACCGACTCTGCAAACGCCCGAGCCCGCTGCGCGTAGTCCGGATCGTCACGGAGCAATTCGCCATATTCCTTGAGCGCGGCGCCGCATCCGGCGCTGTTGACCGCGACGAAATCCAACGATGCGCCGGCGAACGCGTCGACGACCGCGCGCGCCATCACGCGGGCGTGCGTCCGCTCGCCGGCGTGCAGATTGAGGGCGCCGCAGCACCACTGCGCGGCCGGCGTCACGACCTCGTAACCTTGCCCGCGCAGCACGCGTACCGTGGCGGCGTGCACGTGCGCGAACAGCTCGTTCATCACGCAGCCTAAGAACAGACCGATACGCGCGCGCCGCTCGCCGACGGCGGGCACCATTTCCGGAAGCGGCGGCGACGGCGGCGGTGCTTCCGGAATCATCGACACAAGCGTGCGCAGACGGGCCGGCATCGGCAACGATGTCACGACTGCGCGCAACCATGGAAATCGCTGGATCATGCGCGCAGGCCACAGCACCATCTTCGTCAGCGCGCGGTTCGGCAAGACCCGCTCCGTCGCGAACGCGCGGAAAATGCGCCAGCCGCGACGCCGCGGCGTCAATTCACCGCGCTCTTCGACCTGAGCGCGGCCATATTCCAAAAGGCGGCCGAACGGCACGCCGGATGGGCACGCGGTTTCGCAAGCCCGGCAGCCCAAACAAACGTAGAGGTGTTCTGCAAGGAATGCATCGACGGGCGCACGGCCTTGCTCGACGTCCTTCATCATGAAGATCCGGCCGCGCGGCGAGTCCGCTTCCGTGCCGAGTAGACGAAACGTCGGACATGCCTGCTCGCACAGCCCGCAGCGTGTGCACGTATCCAAGTCGATGGTCGCCGGCCTGTCAGGTCCGATATAGCCGTTCACGTCGTGCACCGTCGTCAGATCCCGCCCGGCATCCGTCCGGGGTCGAGAACGCCGTCCGGATCAAAAGCATCCTTCAATCTGCGGAGCAGCCGGTACGGCGCATACGCCCGCGGAGGCAGTGCGTCGTCGCGGACGTCGACCGGCGCTGACGTGCAGGTGGCGTGACCGGCGGCTTCTTCGACAGCTCTCCATACAGGCGCGTGGTCCACCAGCGGCACACCGCTACCCGCAAGCGCGGACGCCGGCACGTGCGCGAACAACGTTCCCAGCGCGGGATGCGCCGTGAGCTCCACCCCCGGCCAAGTTTTTTGCGCTGCATCGATCACCGCCGCCAGGCGCGACGGCAAGCACGAGATGCGATACGCGATCCAACGCGCGGCAGGGTACGCGGAGCCGCCGGCAAGTTCGGCGACATCGGTCCACGCTCTCCGGACGCCGCTTCGATCGGCGATCTCCGTGGCGAGACAGCCATTTTGCTTGCAGATCCGCGCGATGTCGTCGAGCTGTTTTGCAAGGGCGCGGCGCAAGCCGCCACACCGGAAAATGGCAAGCCATTCGCCCGCTCTCGTCGCGCCGGCAAGGGCGGTCACGCGCTCGGACGTTTGCGGATCGTGCAGCGTCGTCGCGTACGGAAAAACCGGCGCGGCGGCCACGTCCATCGCGGCCGCGGCTGCGCGCCCGGCGTCGCCAAAGCGAGCGACCAGCGCCCGTTCGTCAGGCGGCACCGGTGCGAGTTTGAGGATCGCTTCGCCGACCACGCCGAGCGTGCCGCGCGAACCGATGAAGAGTTTGTGCGAGTCGTACCCTGCCACGCTCTTGACGACGTGCGAACCGGCGAATGCGATACTGCCGTCGGCGAGGGCAACGCGAAGTCCGAGCACGTTGTCGCGCATGCCGCCGAACCGCTGGCCAAGCGCACCGCCGCGACCGGCTGCGATCGCGCCGCCGACGGAAGCCCCTGCCTTGAACGGCACATCACACGGGAAAAAGCGCTCGCACGCAGCGAGCGCCGATTCAAGATCGGCCATGCGCGCACCGGCGGAAACGCGCGCGGTGAGATCGTCGGCCTGGATATCGATGGTCTTGCCGCAGCCGCTGACGTCGAGCACGACGTCGAGCGAGCGCGGGCGCGGCGGCGAGTCCGATTTCGTACCGCGGCCTCGGATCGCGACGCGGCCCCGTTCGCACGCAGCCGCGCGCAAGGCGGCCGCCGCTTGCTCGAACGATTTCGGCGACGCCACCACCGTCGGAACGCAGCCGGCGACCGCATACGCAGCACAATCGTCGGGGTGAACCGTGAGACGGTCGGCGACCGCTTCGCGCAACGTCGAGTCAAAAGGCACCGGCCCGATGCCCTTAGCTTTTGATCTCAAAACGCTTCACCGGCCGCGCGCACAGCGGAAGGATCCACCTCGCCGCGGTCCACGTGGCGCGCGCTCTCGCCGCAGCGGCGAGCGGTGGGGAAAAGCTTGCCGGGATTGCAGAGCCCGCGTTCGTCAAAGGCGCTGCGGACCAAAGCCATGAGGTTGAGATCGGCAGCGCTGAACTGCAGACTCATGCAGTCGCGCTTTTCCATGCCGACGCCGTGTTCGCCCGTGATGCTGCCGCCGGCGCGGACGCAGGCTTCCAATATCTCCGCGCCCGACTTCATCGTCCGGTCGAGGTCGCCTTCGATCCGGTCGTCGAACAAGATGAGCGGATGCAGATTGCCGTCGCCGGCGTGAAAGACGTTCGCGATCCGCACGCCGTTGCGCACGCCGATGGCTGCGACTTCTCGCAAGATATCCGGCAGGCGGCTGCGCGGAATCACACCGTCCTGCACGTAGTAATTCGGACTCAAACGACCCATCGCGCCGAAAGCGCTCTTGCGGCCTTTCCATATGCGCGCCGCCGCTTCGGCGTCCGGGGCGACGCGGACTTCGCGCGCGCCGTTGCGCGTGCACACGTCGGAAACCGCGGCGGCGATCTCGTCGGCGGTCTCAGGGCCGCCGTCCGCTTCGACCATCAATATCGCCGCTGCGTCTAAGGGAAATCCCGCATGAACGAATGCCTCAATAGCGGCCGTCGCCGTCGCATCCATCATCTCAAGCGCGCCTGGGACGATGCCGGATGCGATGATATCGGACACGGCATGCGACGCGCCGTCGACGTCGTCGAACACGCAGAGCATCGTCTTCGATCCAGCCGGAATCGGCACGAGCCGAACGCAGATCTTGGTCGCGATTCCGCATGTGCCCTCAGAGCCGATGAACGCGCCGAGCAGATCGTAGCCGTAGGATTCGCGCGTCTTGCCGCCGAGCCACACGATCTCGCCTTCCGCGGTTACGATTTCAACGCCAAGCACATGCTGCGATGTGACGCCGTATGCAAGACAGTGCAGGCCGCCCGAGTTCTCGGCGACGTTGCCGCCTACCGTGCAGGCCGCCATGCTCGACGGGTCGGGCACGAATCGCAGGCCGTGCAGCGCGACGGCTGCGCTCAATGCGGCGTTGACGACGCCGGGTTCGACCACGGCGATTAGATCGCGGGTATCGATTTCCAGAATGCGGTTCAGGCGCGCCGTCGCGATGACGACGCCGCCGCTTTCGGCGATCGCGCCGCCGGACAAACCTGTGCCGGCGCCCCGCGCGACAAACGGCACCGAAGCGGCGCAGCATGCGGAGACGATAGCGGCGACCTGCTCCGCGGAATTAGGAAGTAGCACGAGCTCGGGCACCGCCCGTTCGATCGACGCGTCGTAGCCGTACGAACGCAGATCGCCCGCCGACATCAACGCATTGCGCGCGCCGACAAGGCCGCTGAGCCGTTCGAGAAGTGCCGCATCCATCGCAAGCGCCTTCTCTGGCCGCACAAGGGCATCCCGGTGCGGACGCGAACAGAACGAGCCGTCATGGAGCCGCCTGTGGATCGCGTGCAGTTCAGTCCCGTCAAAGACGTCTACCGGCCGGGCGACGTGCTGACGGTCGCGATCTTCTTCCGGAAACCGTGGGTCGGCGAGGTCGAAGTCGGACTAGCCTCCGATGCCAACCCGACCGGGACTCTTCACACATCCGTGTTCGCTCGTAGCAATCCCGCGCTTTACGAAGGCCAAGTGCACGTCCGCGGCCAGCACGTCGGCGCGTGCCGCATGCTCGCCACGTTCAGCGGCGTCGACGGGTCCACGCTCACGAAATCCTTGACCGACGAGCCGTTTCAGGTCCGTCCGATCAGTCCATAAAACTTCTGAGGGTGTTGCAATGCCTTTGATGCCTGGCGACCGGCTGCCGAAGATCGAGTGCGAGACGCAATCGGGCCGCATAGATCTGGACGACTATCGAGGATCGAAAATCCTCGTCATCTGGACTTATCCAAAAGACGACACTTCCGGCTGAACCATCGAAGCGCGCGATTTCAGCCGGCGGTCTGCCGACTTCAACCGGGCCGGCGCGGTCATCGCCGGCATATCCACCGATAGCGTCGCTTCTCATCAGAGGTTCGACGAGAAGTTCGAGTTGAGCGTACCTCTGCTCGCCGACACTAACGGTGCGGTTTGCGGGCTGCTTGGCGTTCCGGTCGGGTCATCGGGTTCGGCGGCCCGGATGACGTTTGTCATCGGCGGCGACGGAGTTGTTCGCAAGGCGTATGAAAAGGTCGACGTGCTCGGCCATGCCGAGCGCGTGTTGTCCGACGTCAAAGAGATCGCCGCCGGAAAGGACCTGGCAGGAGAGTGAAGCGCCGCCCGACAATCGGCGCGCAACGCTAGCGACCGAGGTTGACGCGGGCGATCGATTTCGCACGAAACCGAACTTCATTCAGGCGGCATCCGGAGGGCCGATAATGCCAACAAAAAAGCGAGCGACAAAGAAGTCCAAGCGGACAGGATCCGGCGCGAAACGCGCCGCCGCCGCGCGCAAACCGGCGAAGAAGAAGTCCGTAAAACGGACCTCGCTTAAGAAGAAGGCGCCGGCCAAAAAAGCCGCCGCCAAGAAAAAAGCGCCGCCCAAGAAGGCGGTAAAGGCGAAGAAGACCGTCGCGAAAAAGCCGGCCGCGAAAAAGCCCGCCGCGAAAAAGCCCGCCGCGAAAAAGCCCGCTGCGGCAAAGGCAAGCCCGAAGAAAGCGCCTGCTGCGCAAGCGAAACCCGCAGCGGTGAAGTCCGGCGCGCAAAAGCCGGCCCCGGCGCCGAAGGCCCGCGACGCTGCGCCGCCGCGTACGGAGAAACCGCTTTTCGACGAGATCGACGTCACCATTGAGGCCGACGAATTCGAAGACGACGAAGAGTTCGAAGACGGCTACGGCGAGGAAGAAGAGGAAGAAGAAACCCACACGGACGACCACGACAGCGAGTTCTAAGAGCGGCGCTAGATCGGGCCGCTGCGATTCGCGCGGCCTGGGATGGCTTTCGGCTGTAGAAGCCGCAGCGGCTATCGTGTGGGGAATCGCTGCATTGTGGGCTGCGCTTGACGCTCGCGAAACGCGCCGCTATTCCATCCGGCCGCGGGCCGGCGAGCGTCCGCGGCGGAGCGTAGGTCCGCGCACGAGACCGCGTGTATCCATCATCGCTCCCATGCGAAACGAAGCGCGAAACGTCAGCGCTTGGCTCGCATGCGCGCAGGCGCAAGATGCATGCGTTCACGAGATCATCGTATCCGACGACGCTTCCGATGACGCGACCGCGCACATCGCCGATGCTGCAGCGCGCGAGGATGTTCGCGTGCGAGTGGTGCGCGGGTCGCCTGGCCCCGGATGGGTGGGAAAGACGGCGGCCGCGGATCGCGGCGCGCGGATCGCCCAAGGCGAATGGCTGCTGTTCAGCGACGCCGACATGCGGATGGTGCCGGGCACGGTTGCCGCAGTGCTTGATGCGAGCCTCGATTTCGGTGCGGATGCGTGTTCGCTCACTGCGTCCCTCGAGTGCGGGAACGTGCTCGAACGGATCGTCATGCCCGCCATGGCGGCCGTCGTCATGTCCGGCCATCCGCTCGTGCTCGTGCACGACCATCGATCGCAGGTCGGGCTTGTATGGGGCGGTTTTGTGCTCGTCCGCCGCGACGCATACCGCACCGTCGGCGGCCACGCGAGCGTCCGACACGAGATCGCTGAAGATCGCGCTTTAGCCGAACGCCTCAAGGCCTTTGGATTCACGGTGCGTCTCCTGGACGGTCACGAATTCGTGAGCGTGCGCATGTATCGCGGCCTTGCGGAAATGTGGGAGGGCTGGCGCAAGAACGTCTATGAGGGAACGGGCCGGAATCCCATCGTGGCGTCGGTGTTCATCATCGCGGCAAGCGCGATGCTTATCATCCCGCTGCCGATGCTCGCGTCGCTCGGGGTCACCGCTTTGCGACGGCCTCTCGCGAGATCAGAGCGAACCCTCGTCGTGTGGTGCGCTTTGAACGCGGCCGCCAATGTCGCAGTTCGCGCGTTGCGCGATCGCGCGATCGGAGCGCGGACGTGGACCGCACTTGCGGCGCCGTTGGCCGGCGCGTTCATCACGTCCGTCATGTGGGCATCGATGTGGCGGGCGCTCAGCGGCCGCGGTCAACTGTGGAAAGGGCGCGTGATCCGTTAGGCATCGAACACTCCGCGGCGATGAAGAGCGTAGAGAACGGCGGCCCCGGCCGCAAGCGCGATCAACGAACTCGCTCCTGCTTCGGGGCCGAAGGAACCGCCGGTGAACCAGTCTGGTCCTGTCACCGATTGCGTCAGGATGTTCGCGCTTCCAAACGACTGGCCGCTCACGGGGAAGCCGAAGATGGGGCCTTCGAATAGATTCCACGCGAAGTGGCAGCCGAGTGCGAGCCAAAGGGATCCGGTCAGCATGACGCTCGCGCAGAAGAGCGCGCCCGCGACTGCGATCCCGGTAATCGTCATAGCGATGTCGGCGTGCGCTCCCGGATTGAAGAGATGCAGCGATGCGAAGAACAGTGACGTGACGATGAGCGCCGGCCACGCTCCCCACGCTTGCGTCAAGTTCTGGAAAAGATACCCGCGGATCGGCATCTCTTCGGCCAGCGCGGCCAACAACAGCAGTGGGATGAGATAGGCGAGCGACCCGAATTCGCCTGCCTGCCATCGAGGCGTCGCGGTACGAGCAAATCCAAGCGCGCTCTCGAAGATCAGCACGAGCGTCTGCATGCCGATCCCGAGTAGAACGCCGATGCCGAACAGACGCAGCCAGCGCACGCGAAATGTGAATCCGAGGGTTCCGACCGGCATGCGGTCGACGAAGCGCCGGAACAGAAGCGCGATCCCGACAGCGCCCGCGCACTCGCACGCCACGGCGATGAATAGATTCGCGCTTTGGTCCAACGTCACGTGATAGCGGTCGAGAGGCCCGACGAATTGCGCAGCTAGTTCGACGAGCAGCGCTGTGCCGATCCACCAGAACACGATGTAGAGGAGCGCGCGCAGAACCGGATGCAATTCGGCTCCGCCTGGGACGATGTCAGCGGGAAGATTCGAACCAGCCGGCGCGTTCATGCGCCTCCGTTTCTCGCGCCTCTCGCGCTTCCTGCAGACTCTGCATGAGTGCGCGGTCGCACCCTTGAAGCACGGCTACGCATGAAATCTTCGGTGAGCAAGACCGACCTCAATCTTTGGATGGCGTTCATCGACGAAGCGAAGACCCATCGTCTCTATAACGCGTTTGCGCAACAGGCAATGCGCGAAGGCCACCCGGAAGTCGCCGAAGCGTTCATGGAGGCCGCGGGGGCGGAGATCATCCATGCGATGATGCACCTCCAAGCGCTTGGCGCCGTGAAGTCGAGCGTTGAGAATCTGCGCCAAGTCGTAGAAGAAGAAGCGGTCGAGAGCCGCGTCACATATCCTCGCTACATCCGCGAGGCCGAAGACGATGGCCGGCCGGATGCGGTCGCTTCGTTTCAGCTAGCGCTCAATCGCGAAGAGCATCACACGGTCATGTTCAAGGCCGCGCTCGACACCTTGAATGCGAAAGTCGCTTCAGCCTCGCCGCCGCCCGCTCAGCACGCTGCCCAGCCTTCGTGGACGCGCACGGCACACGGCGTGGAGAAGATGGCAGGGCCTGCGGAAGTGACCGAAGAGCGCGGGCGCATCGCCACGCGTTCGAGGATCCGCGAGCTCGTGTTCGGCGCACAGGACGGAATCCTCACGACGGTCGGCGTCGTGTCGTCGATCTTCGGCGCCGCGCAAAGCAACAGCGTCATTCTGCTCGCCGGCCTCGCGTCCGCATTCGCCGGCATGGTGGCGATGACGGCCGGTTCGTACCTGTCGTCGAAGGCAGAAGACGACGTGGCCGCATCGGAGATCCAACGAGAAATGCGCGAGATCAGCGAGCGGCCGGCAGAAGAGCTGGCCGAACTCGTCGAGATCTACAAACGGCAAGGGATGGCGCCGGAGCTCGCGCGCGACGCCGCGCTTGAAGTCGCGCGTGACCCGCGCAAGATGCTTGCAGTGATGGCGCGCGAGGAGTTGGGACTCGACGTTGAAACACCGAGCAGCGCGATCAAGGATGCGATGGTGATGGCGCCGTCGTTTCTCGGCGGCGCCGCGATACCGATCATCCCCTACACCTTCATGCACGGTCCGCCCGCGTTGACCGCATCCATTCTCGCCGCCGCCGTAGCCCTCTTCGGCATCGGCGTGGTCAAGGCAAGAGCCGCGTCGACCAACCAGTGGCACTCGGGAATCGAAGCGTTCGCTATCGGCGCGAGCGCCGCATTGCTCGGCTACGTCATCGGCACGCTCATTCCCAACGCATTGGGCATCTCGGTTCCGGGCGGCTAGGCGCTGCAGGCCGTGGTGCTTCCGTTCGATCCCGAGCGCGCCGCGGCGCGCATCGTCGACCACTACGGGCAGCGATTCGGAACGTCCGACGACTCCGCGCACCGGTTCTTTCCCGGCACCGGATGCTCGGCCAACGTCTACCGGTTTCCGCCGAGCGAACAGCGCGAGGTATACACCTACGCGGCAGCCCACGCGCACGGCCGCATGGCGTTAGCCGAAGAGAACGGGCACGCGCACGCCGAGCAGTATTTCTCGGTCGCGCGAGAAGCGCAGGACGTGCTCTACGATCTCACCGCCGTGTGCGCGACGCACGCGTGCGGGAAAGGCGCGCGCGTCGACGAGTGGGGCATCGTTTCGCTCGCGCAAGAGATACCCGGCACGCACGGCATGTCAGCGTTGTTGGCCGCGCCAGCGATCTTCGAAGGCGATGCGTTCGAGTATCTCACGCTAGACGGATTGCATCTGCGATTTCTCTGGGTGGTGCCGATCTTCGCGAGCGAGGCCGAGTATCGGAAAACGTCGGGAGCAGAAGCGCTGCAGCGGCTGCTCTTCGCTAAAGGCGTCGATCTGGCCGACTTTTCGCGGCATCCGTTGGCGTAACGCTCACGGCCGGTCGCCGACCCACACGGCGCCGTCGGGCCCGTGTTCTTTTTTCCAGATCGGCGCGATCTGCTTGAGCCTGTCGATCGCGAATCTGCACGCGTCAAATGCCGGCTGCCGGTGCTCGGCCGCGACGGCGATGATCACGCTCGTGTCTCCGACCGACAAGACGCCGGTGCGGTGGTGGATCGCGATCCCATCGACGGCGAACTTCACACGGACCTCATCTGCTATCTGCTTGAAGACGCCTTCGACCATTTCCGGGTACGCCTCGTACTCGAGCCGGCTCACGTCGCGATCGAGCGAACGTGCGCGAACTCGCCCGACGAATGTGACGAGCGCGCCTGCCCCGGGTGATGCGACGGTCGAAGCGACCGCGGCTTCGTCGAGAGGTTCTCCGCTCAACAGAAAGCGCTTGGTCATCCGCCTGCGACCGGGGGAAGCACGGCGACCTCATCGCCATCGCGCAGCGTGGTCTGCGGCTCCGCGAACTCGCGGTTCACCGCAAACGCGATTCCACGGTCCGAGGACGGCAGACCCGGATGCGATCGCCGGCACATGGCCAGCGCATCGGCAGCGCGCGAACCGGCAGGCAGTTCCACGATGAGTTCGGAGACACCAGCGGCCTCGCGGTGGAAAGCGAAGAGACGAACGGTGATCTGCATTGGCGACGCTGCACAAGGTACAACGGCGTCAAGACGGAGTCCCCTCTGGACGGCGCAGTTCGCCGAGGAGTTACGCGCCGCGCGGCTAATCCCACAAACCTTTGCACGAAGAAGCCGTGAGAGTCCAAATCGAAGGAGAGAGAAATCATGCCGTTTGAAGTGCCGCCACTGCCGTACGCCTACGACGCGCTCGAGCCGCACATCGACAAAGAGACCATGACCATCCATCATGACAAGCACCACGCCGCATACGTCACCAATCTGAACGCGGCAATAGAAAAACACGCCGAGCTTGGCGGCAAATCCGCCGAAGCCTTGCTTAAGGACCTCAACGCCGTGCCGGAAGACATCCGGACGGCGGTCCGGAACAACGGCGGCGGTCACGTGAATCACTCGATGTTCTGGTCCATCATGAAGCCCGGTGGCGGCGGCGCCCCAACCGGCCCGCTCGCCGACGCGATCACGAAGACGTTCGGCGATTTCGAAAAATTCAAAACGCAGTTCAACGACGCGGGAGTGAAACAATTCGGCAGCGGTTGGGTCTGGCTCGCGCGCGGTTCGGATGGCGGATTGAAGATCCTGAGCACGCCGAATCAAGACAATCCGATGTCGCAAGGTTTGCACCCGGTGATCGGCAACGATGTCTGGGAGCACGCCTACTATTTGAAGCACCAGAACAAGCGGCCCGATTATCTCGCGATGTGGTGGAACGTCGTCGATTGGAATGCCGCGACGGCGCGGTTCAAATCGTAACGCGCGTCGAGAGCCGACGATGACGTTGCTTGCCGGCAAAACCATACTCGTGACCGGCGTCGCGAACCGCTGGAGCATCGCGTATGCTGTCGCGAGGGCGTTATCGGCCCACGGCGCAAAGCTCGTCCTGACGTATGAGGGCGAACGCACCAAGGGCGAAGTCGAAAAGCTAGGTGAAGAGCTCGGCCAAGCCGCTGTTTCGCAATGCGACGTCGGCAAGGACGAGAGCATCGCTTCGCTGCGCGCGTTCTTGGAAGCGCACGGAGCACAACTCGACGGCGTGTTCCATAGCATCGCCTTCGCGCGCAAAGAAGAGCTGGCCGGCAAGTTCTTTGCGACATCGCGCGATGGATTCGCGCTCGCGCTCGATGTCAGCGCGTATTCGCTCGTCGCGATGGTCCGCGAGCTCAACCCGTTATTCGCGCCGCGCGCATCGGTGATGGCCATGACGTATCTCGGTTCGGTTCGCGCCGTTCAGAACTACAATGTCATGGGTGTGGCCAAGGCCGCGCTGGAAGCGTGCGTCCGGTATCTTGCATTAGACCTCGGCGGACTCGGCGGCGTTCGCGTGAACGCAATCTCGGCCGGACCGATAAAGACAGCGTCGGCTCGCGCCGTCGGCGGCTTCACGAGCATCCTCGCCGAAGTGGCTGCAAAATCGCCGCTTCGACGTAACGTCACGCAGGACGATGTCGCTAACGCGGCGGTATTCCTTGCGAGCGACCTATCGACGGCGGTCACCGGCCACATCCTTTACGTCGATGCGGGTTATAGCGTGATCGGCGTATGACGATCGTTCGGCGGTGCGCGACAAAGGTCAGCGGCGGACGGATGCCCAACTTACGGGTCCGCTAAATCAAAAAGAGGGGAGGGACGGGTTATGGGCCTCACATGGCAGGACGTCGACGACATCGGCTTCGAGCTTTCACAGGCTCACCCGGACGAAGACCCCGGGCAGGTCGCCCTGCCTGAATTGCTGCGCATGGTGACGGAACTCGACGATTTCGAGGATGATCCCGAACGCGTCGACGAGCGTTTGCTCGAACGCATCGCGCAAGCTTGGGAAGATGCGTTCGCGCGCAACGCCTAATAACCAGCCGGCGCGCGCGCCACAGATATGCGATTCACACTAGGACTTTTTCCGCTCAGCACGGTGCTCGTGCCGGGCGCCACGCTGCGCCTTCACATCTTTGAAGAACGCTACAAGCAGTTGATCGGCGAGTGCATCGCCGGGCGGCTTGCGTTCGGCGTCGTTCTGGACCGGCAAGGGCGAGAGATCGGCGACGAGCTCGATCCATTCGATGTCGGCACGGCCGCCGAAATCCGCGAAGTATCCATGCTCTCGCAGGGGCGGCTCTTCATCGTCACCCACGGGACCAGTCGATTTCGCGTACGGCGCGTCATCGCCAAAGAGCCGTACTTGTCGGCCGAAGTCGAATATTTGGAAGAGCCGGTCGGCCATGCAGAAACCGCGGAGCGCCTTCGCATAAGCGCGGTGGATCACTTCAAGGAGTATCTAAGCGCTTTGCTTGCGGTGCCGCAAAGCGACATCGACCGTATCGATCTGCCGACCGATGCGGCGGCATCATCGTATCTCATCGCCGATGCGATGCAGGTCGCGCCGGCCGCCAAGCAACGATTGCTCGAGGCAGATTCCGCATCCGACCGGCTGCGTGACGAACTCGATCTCTTGGATAGCGAGACGCGTCGATTGCTCGCCGCGCGTGCCCGTCGCGAGTCAGATCCGATGTCGTCGTTGCCGGCACCCTTCGACGTCCGATTCTCAAGCAACTGATCCGTGCGCGCCGGCTCCGTCGAACGACTGCGCGCGATCATCGCCGCTAGGGCCCGGCGCATCTTTGACGCCGAGCGCGATGTCGATCATACGGGCGGATATCGACCGGCTCCGGTCCGGCGTGCGGCGGTGCTCGTCTCCATAGTCGGAGGCGAGGAATCTCCACAGCTCCTGTTATTCGAGCGCACGTTGGAAGTCGCGGACCATAAAGGCGAGATATGTTTTCCGGGCGGTTCCATCGAGCAAAGCGATGTCGATCCGGTGTCGGCAGCACTACGAGAAGCGAAGGAAGAGCTCGGCATAGACCCGGCCGACGTCACCGTGCTCGGCTGCCTCGATGACGTGCACGCCGTCAATTCGAATTATGTGATCACGCCTGTCGTCGGCCACATCGAGACGATGCCGGCCCTAGTCCCCGACTCCACGGAGGTAGCAAGACCGATCGTCATCAGCGTCGCGGACTTGAGCGCACCGGGCGCGTGGACATTGGAGCGCATCAAAATCGCCGGCGTCATACGCGAGTTCGAGGCGCACCGGATCGACGGCGGCCTCATCTGGGGCGCGACCGCCCGGATACTTCGGTCATTCCTCGCGATATGGAAAGAAGCACAGGCCTAGTCGCCGTTCTGTAGGAGCCGACCTTTATGGTCGGCTCCGCTTGCCCATTTACGCCGGATCGAACGCCGACGTAAACCCGCGGATCGTGAACTTCAATTTTCCGTCTCGATAGTATGGATCCGCGTCGACGAACGCTCGCGCGACGCTTTCGTCGGCCGCTTTCAAGACGTAAATGCCGCCTTTGCCATCGGCAAAAGGACCGGACTCGGAAATGTCGCCGCTGGCACGCGCGGCAGCCACATACGCCCGGTGCGCGTCGACGGTACGCGCGCGGGCTTCCATATCCGTGTAGTCGATCAGCACGAGAAATCGCATGGAACTCATCTCCTACAGAACGGACGGGGCAAGCGGGGCCGACCATAAAAGTCGGCCCCTACAACTGGTTCGGGTTAGGCCGAGTAGCCTTTCAGCATCTCGTGAATGCGGCTCGTGATCGCAAGCGCGCCATCGTGTTTTCGTTGCCACATATTGCGGCCGAAGATCAATCCCGTGACGCCGGCTTCCATGCCCAAGCGCGCTTTGTGGATGAGATCATCGTCTGACAGTTTGCTGCCGCCGGAAATGAGGACGAGCGTGCGACCCGCCGACTTCACGACTTTGCGCAGCGCTTCTTCTTCGGTGAACTTCATGGTGTCGTAGGGTTTGGGCTGTTTATCGTTGGCGTCGACCTTCGGCACATTGAGCTTCACGATGTCGGCGCCCATTTCGCACGCCACGCGCGCCGCGTAGTCCACGGCATAGAGCGAGTCCTGGCCGCCTTTGGTCTTGATGGCGGCGCCGCGCGGATATGCCCATACGATGAGCGGCATTCCGTAGCGGTCGCATTCGTTTCGCACATCGGTCAGTTGGGCGATGTCCTCCCCCTGCGACGGTGAACCGACGTAAAGCGTGTATCCCACCGCGTCGGCGCCCAGACGGACGGCGTCTTCGACGGTCGCGGTGAGCGGCGAGAACGGGTCATCGTCGCTTGGGATGTTGGTCTTGCCGTTGATCTTCAGGACAAGCGGTATTTTGCCGGCGAACTTGCTGAAATATTTGGCCGCCAACCCGTAGTGCAACGCGATGCCGGAATAGTTGCCGTCGAGCGCCAGATTATACTCGAAGTCCGGATCCATGCTGTCGGGGTTATCGAAGAAATCGACCGGTCCGTGTTCGAGGCCTTGATCGATGGGCAAGAACAGGAGCGTACCGTTGCCGGGTCCATATTCGTACAACATGCGATGGAGTCGCGCGCGCTTACCGGGAGAAAGTCCGAGATCATCGAGAGTTGGTCGGGAGACCTTGGTCAGCATGTCCGTCCTCCAGCGCTAGTCATGTGGCCGAACGGGCTTCGGCGTCCCGATTACACGCACCTAGCCTCCCCCTCGATGCGCACGCTCGTCAACCAGGAGTTCGGCCCCCTTTTCGGCGTCCGAATAACGCGTCGAGACCGAACACGGCGCCGGTCGGCAATACGAGATTGAGCGCCGAAGCGATCGCGGTGATGATGTCGAGACCCGCATAGCCGTCGAGATGGGCAAAGGCATTCTTTGCGGCCCAATACTGCAGCGCCAGCAATAATCCGACCAGGCCGCCGATGCGCGAGAACAGTCCGAGCACGAGCGACGCACCCGTCAGCGTTTCGCCCCATTCGACCATCGTCGCGAACACGGTGACGTGCGGCAAGACGGTGTTGGCGATGAAATCATGATAAAAGCCTTCGGTGTGCGCCGTCATGCCCGTGAGAAATTGGTAGCAGTCGCCGTTCGGCAGCGCCCATTGCGCATCGGTCAGTTTGCCGTAGCCGTGGATGAGCCACGTCGCGCCGATCAAAATGCGGAAGGCGGCGAGCCACGCGCCGTATTGTTTTACCGTAGCCATGCCGGGGGCATACGGCCGTCGCAACGGCGACACCTGTCGCGGTGCGGGAAGAAACGCGAGTCCGGCGTCCAATGAGGCCGTCATGGAGATATTTGACATCACCGTGATCGGCGGCGGACCGAGTGGGCTTTTCGCCCTCTTCTACGCCGGCATGCGCGGCGCAAAAGCAAAAGTCATCGACGTGCTGCCAGAGCTCGGCGGCCAGCTTTACGCGCTCTATCCTGAAAAATACATCTACGATATGCCTGGTTTTCCAGCGATCGTCGCGCAAGATCTTGTCAAAGGATGCGTGGACCAAGCGTTTCAATGGCCGCACGCCAAATGTCTCGAGGAGCGCGTCACCGATATTGCGCGAGATGAGGATGGCGCTTTCACCATTGTCACGGACAAGGCTCGGCACCGCACCCGAGCCATCGTGCTCACGACCGGGATCGGCGCGTTTTCGCCGCGCAAACTTGCCGCGCCCACTGCAGAGCGCTTCGAAGGCTCCGGACTGAACTACTATGCGCGCGCGTTCGACGAATTTGCTGGTCTTCGCGTCACGATCGTGGGCGGCGGCGATTCGGCCGTCGACTACGCGCTTGCGTTGGAGCCGCGAGCCGCAAGCGTCTCTGTAGTGCACCGGTCTGCGTTTCGCGCGCACGCCGCCACCGTCGACCGGCTTCGCGCATCGAAAGTGCACATCCATCAGCCCGACTTCGAAGTCGAAGAGGTCCACGGTGACACACACGTCAGCGCCGTGACGATCGTCAACAAGAAGACCAAAGAGACGCACCGCTTGGAATGCGACGCCATTCTGTGCGCGCTGGGGTTCGTCTCAGATCTCGGCACGCTCAAACAATGGGGCATAGCCGTCGAAGGAAACGGCATCGTGGTGAACACGGCGACCCAAGAGACGAGCGTCGCCGGCATCTACGCGGCAGGCGACGTCGTGAGCCACGCGGGCAAACTCAAGCTCATCGCGTGCGGCGCGTCGGAAGCCGCGATCGCCGTCAACCAAGCGATGCACTACATCAATCCGTCCGACAAAGTGCAGCCGGTCCACTCCAGCAACCTCACGCTGCCGATAACCGCGACGTTGTCGGACGTGCGCTGACCCTCCGACCGTGGGGTGCCGGAAGCCGGGGTGTATGAATCGGTGAAAGCCGATGAATCCGAGCGGCGGTAGTTGATATTTCCCGATTCCGCCGCGTCCCCGGCGCAGGCACCCCACGGTCGGAGGGTCAGCGGGCACGCCGAAACGCATTGCGGATGTTAATCGTTAGGTGACCATGCATGCAATAATTTTGGCCGTGGTGCTCGCCGGCGATCTGCTGGCACACATGGCGGCGCCCAATGCCGGGCTCACATCGTACGAAGTGCCGGTGCACTTCGATGTCGACCTGCACTCGTTTCTCTCGATGCACACGGGACTTGACGGCAAAGCCTATTTCAAACGGCCGGACAAAAGCGCCGTCGATTTCGACACGGTGCCGATGCTTGCGGATGCGTTCAAGCATCTAGCCGGCACGCTGGGCACGCCGGAGACTTGGCCGCAGACGTACGACATCACCCTGAATTCAGACACCGAATTGAAACTTGTGCCCAAGAAGGCGGGCAACGTTGCTGCAGTCATCGTCGATGTCGATCCTGCGGACTACGGCATCGTGCGCGAACGATGGCACTATAAGGACGGCGGCTCGATAGATGTGCACCAGACAAACGCCGTGGTCGGTGGATTCTTGCTGCCACGCAAAGCGATCGGCGATTTCGATCTGACCCAATACAAGGCGCACGTCGTGAGCGACTACGGCACCTACAAGCTCAATATCGACATACCCGATTCGGTATTCGCTAAATAGGTCAGCGCGGAGTCTAGGCCTACGATGCGGCCGGCGGAATCATGGGCGGAACGGGCGTAGCAGTCACGACCGCGCCGCTTTGAAGCAGCGAATAGAAGCGCGTTATAACGGTTATGGTGTATGCGAAGATGAACGCGCCGACGATCAACGCGATGATCTGGCCTATGACCGGAATGATGCCGAGCACCATGTTGATCACAAATCCCACGATATACGCGACGATGGCGGCTAACACGGCGATGATGCTCGGTCCGAAATTCTTCGTCACGAGCCGGTAAGACTCGGAGATCGCGGAGATGCCCGATTGTCCGCCCAAGACGATCGCCTGAAAGCCGTACATCATGAGGATTCCGATGATGAGCGGTCCGATGAACGTGATGGCGACGATCGCACACGCGACGCCCATGATGACCCCGAAGATGAGCAATTGGACGAGGTTCGCGACGGCCTTGCCCGCGGCCCCTCCGATATCTACCGGACGTCCGGCCAAGGCGTCGTTGGCAGCGATGATCGTGGCGGCGCAGGCGATCAATCCCAACACGACGGCGACAAGCGCGATGATCCAAATCGTGCCCATCAAACTGCTGAGTGCGGCCAAGCCAGCGCCGTTGTCGCCGTGACTCATCATGGCCGCTAACCCGCCGGCTGCCATGATGCTTCCAAGTCCGAGAACAAGCGCGAGCACGACGACGATGATCCCTACGATCAACTGCGGAACCGCGAGCATCCAATTCTTGACGACGACTTGAAAGGCCGCGGTCGCTTCGGCGACGGGATCGAACGTCCGGTTGACTGCCATCGCAGCTCTCCTTCATGCACGGTAAGGCGGACGCTGACTACCGTCGAGCGACCATCGCCTATCTTCTACGGCGTCGTGGCTGTGAATTCCCTTAGGGGGCGCCGGGCGGCGGCGTCGCGCTTGCGGCGGCAACGGCGCTCGTATCAACGCGTGCGCCCGAAAGCAGCGTGGTAGAAGTGGACTGAGAAAAGGGCGATGAACGCGGCCAAGTTCACGACTCCCACGCCGATCGCGAGCACGATACCGGCCAGAATCAAGATCAACGTCGGGCCCACGTTGGCACGAGCGAGATCCGCCGAATCGAGCATCGCATTGCCAGGGTTTTTTCCACCGACGACGATCGCCGGCAGCCCATACATGAGGAGGAACGCGGCGTAGATGGCGGCTCCAAAAAGCGCGATGAAACCGAAAACGCCGAGGATGCCGTGCGAAATCATGGCGAGCAGCGCAACGACCAATTCGGCCACGAGTCCGACGCCGCAGATGATGACGTAGAAGACGAATATGCTTCCGGCATGCTTCGGGCCGCTCGTCATCAACGACGCAAAGTCCACCGTCCGGCCGGCAAGCGCGTCCGCGGAGGCTCCGTACACGGCGCCGGTTGACAGCAGCGACAAGACCAAGCCCACGAGCGCAGCAAGACCAAATCCCACGAGCAGCGTTGGGGTGAAGATGTTTTGGATCGTAGCCGGACTCGAAAGCGCGGCCGGCGACATGAGCGCCCCGAAAAATGCGAATCCGCCGAAGGCCAGCAGGATGAGAACCGGAATAAGTATGGCGACGATGATCGGCGCCTCTTGGACGGGGTCGAATGGCCGGACAGCCATGGCTATCTCCTGCGTCCGCGGGTGCGGGGAGCGTTCATTCCCGCGCAGAACCATCTTCTATCCCACATCGCCTCAGGGAGTCCCCACGTTGTCCGACCAGCTCATCATCGGCGGGAGGGCGTTGCGCTCACGCCTCATCCTCGGCACCGGTAAGTTCGCGAGCAACGAAGCGATGAGGGCCGCCATCGCGGCATCCGAGGCCGAGATGGTGACGGTCGCCGTGCGGCGCGTCGATCTCGATGCGCCTTCGGATCCGATAACGGCGTACATCGACAGCTCGAAAATCCTCATCCTACCGAACACGTCGGGCGCTTCGACGGCAGATGAGGCGGTGCGCTTAGCCAGGCTCGCACGCAGCGCTGGGCTTCCGCCGTGGATCAAGGTCGAGGTCATACCCGATCCTCGTTATCTCATGCCCGATCCCATCGAGACGCTGCGCGCGTGCGAACGGCTGGTGCAAGACGGATTCACCGTGCTTCCCTACATACACGCCGACCCTGTCTTGGCAAAGCGCCTGGAAGAAGTCGGCGTTGCTGCTGTGATGCCGTTGGCCGCGCCAATCGGTTCCGGCCGTGGGCTCAAGATGGCGGCCGCCATCGCGATCATCATCGAGCAAGCGAACGTGCCGGTGGTGGTTGACGCCGGGCTGGGCGTTCCTTCGCACGCGGCCGCAGCAATGGAGATGGGCGCGGACGCCGTGCTCGTCAACACCGCGGTTGCGACCGCTTCCGACAGCGAAGCGATGGCGCGCGCGTTCGCGCTTGGCGTGCGCGCGGGCCGGCTCGCGTTTCTTGCGGGCCGCGCTCCGGAGTTCGCCGCGGGGAGCGCGTCGAGCCCGCTCACGGGTTTTCTATCCCCGATCGTGCGCTAGCGGCGTCGCTATGACTTTCTCCGAAAACTTCCAACCGACGTTGATACGAGACGCGCTCGCGCGCGCGGATCACGTCGACGCACGCGGCGTGCGAGCCGCGCTCTCCTCAGGTGTCGAAAATCTCGACGCGGCCGCCGCGTTGATCTCGCCCGCCGCGGCCGATATGATCGAGGAGATCGCGACGCTCGCCCATCGCGCCACGGTCGAGCGATTCGGCTTGACCATGCAGATGTTCGCGCCGCTCTATCTCAGCAACGAATGCGTGTGCACGTGCACGTATTGCGGATTTTCGATGGGCCTGGACATCCGGCGTAAGACGTTGCGCCTCGACGAAGTTGCGCGGGAAGCGCGCACGCTCGCGGACCGCGGATTTCGCAACATCCTGCTCGTCTCCGCGGAGCACCCCAAACGGGTCGGCGCCGACTACGTCGCGCAATGCGTGAGTGAGACCAAGCGCCATGCCGCTTACGTCGCGTTGGAGATCGCCGCTGCCGAAGAAGAGGACTACCGGATCTACGTGGGCGCGGGCTGCGACGGGGTCGTGTTGTATCAAGAGACCTACGATCCGGACGTCTATGCCGCGCACCATCTCGGCGGGCCGAAAAAGCGTTACGCCTGGCGGATGGACGCACTCGAGCGCGCATCCCGCGGAGGCATACGTCATCTGGGAATCGGCGCGCTGCTCGGTCTCGGGGACTGGCGGTTCGAAGCGCTTGCGCTCCTGCAGCACGCGCGCTGGCTCGAACGGCATTGTTGGCGGTCGCAGATCAACGTTTCGTTTCCACGCATCAATCCTGCGGAGGGCGGCTTCACGCCCGCACATCCCGTCGGCGTCGCGGAGTTCGTCCGCATCCTTTGCATGATCCGGCTGGCATTGCCGACCGCCGGCATCGCGCTCTCGACACGAGAAGCGCCCGACCTGCGAGATCGGCTCGCACCGCTTGGCGTCACCCATATGAGCGCCGGCTCGAGCACGGAACCCGGCGGATACGAAAATCCGGGTGAAGCCGGCGAGCAGTTCGAGCTGGAGGATCTGCGATCGCCGGACGACGTCGCCTCCGGACTCCGCGCCATGGGCTACGAACCCGTCTTCAAGGATTGGGAAGTCATGCAGGCACCCGCGAGCGCGGCGCGCGCATGAACAACATCATCGTCAGCGTGAATGGACGTTCGACCACCGTGCCGCACGGCGCGACCGTCACGGATCTCGCGGCCCAGCTCAAGCTCGCGACAAAAATCGTCATCGTCGAATTGAACGGCGCCCCGCTTTCTCGCGAAGAGTTTCCGACGACCGTTCTCGGCCCAGGCGATGCGATCGAGATTGTGCAGATGGTCGGCGGCGGTTGACGCTGTGACCGTGCCTGCACGGGTCGACCGGGTGCGCCTCTATCTCATCACCGACGCGCGCCCCGCGCTTCGGCCGTTCGAAGCGTTCTTAGAAGCCGCCATCGCGGGCGGCGTGGACATGGTGCAGTTACGCGATCGCGAACTCGATGATGCCGGGCTTCTCTCGATGGCGATCCGGGGCTCAGAGGTCTGCTCGCGCCTTGGCGTTCCGTTCATCGTCAATGACCGGGTGGACATCGCGGTGCTCGCCGGTGCGGACGGCGTCCATCTCGGTCAAGACGACATCCCGCCGTCGCTCGCGCGCCGCCTCGTCGGTCCGACCGCGATCGTGGGGCTGTCGACGCACTCGCCCGAACAGATCGGCGCCGCCGAACGCGAGCCCGTCGATTACATAGGTGTCGGCCCGGTGCATGCCACGCCGACCAAGCCTGGCCGCGCCGCAGTCGGCACCGCACTTGTTCGCTACGCCGCAGCTCATTGCACGCGTCCGTTTTTCGCGATCGGGGGGCTCGAGCCGTCGAACGTCGCGGAGGTCGTCGCGGCGGGAGGACGCGGTGTATCGGTGCTGCGCTGGGTTTCACAAGCGCGCGATCCAAGGGCGGCCGCCTTGGAGATGATCGCCGCGCTGCCCTCAGGCGCTCGCCGCTAGCCTGCGCCCTTCGGACAACAGCGCTTCGAATTCGCTGGCCGGCACCGCTTTGCTGAACAAGTAGCCCTGCATCTCGTCGCATCCGACCCGGCGCAGGAATGCGAGCTGGGTCTGGGTCTCGACGCCCTCGGCGATCACGTGAAGGCGCAAGCTGCGCGCAAGACCGACGATCGCGGCAGCGATGGCTTCATCGAATGCATCGACAGAGATATCGCGGACGAACGAGCGATCGATCTTGAGCGTGTCGACCGGAAAGAGCTTGAGATAGCCGAGCGAGCTGTAACCCGTGCCGAAGTCGTCGACGGAAAGCCGGAGGCCTTTCGCCTTGAGGCTCTTGAGCGAGCGGATCGTCTCTTCGGTATCCCGCATGACCACCGATTCCGTGATCTCGAGCTCCAGGCGATTCGCCGGCAGGCCGGACGCGGCCAGAGCACGGTCGATCACTTCGCCGAGGTTTCTCTCTTGAAACTGCCGGGCCGAGATATTGACCATCATCCGCAGCGGATCGTGACCGTTTGCGTCCCAAGCGCGCGCTTGTGCGCAGGCGCAATTCAGCACCCACTCGCCGATGGGCACGATCAAACCCGTTTCCTCCGCGAGTGGGATGAAGTCGGCGGGCATCACCAAGCCGTGCTCGGGATGGTTCCAGCGCAGCAGCGCTTCGGCGCCGACGATGGATCCGGAGGCCAGACTGAGGACCGGCTGATAGTGAAGCACGAGCTGTCCGCGGTCGATCGCCCGCCGCAGATCGCCTTCGAGGGTCAACCGGGCCAACGCTTTCGCGTTCATGTCCGCGGTGAAAAATTGGAAATGATTGCGGCCGGCGTCCTTGGCTTTGTACATGGCCGCATCGGCGAACCGGATCAGGCTGTCGACGTCGCGTCCGTCGAACGGAAATACGCTGATTCCCATGCTCGCGCTCGCATAGAGTTCGCGGCCGTCCACGGAGAACGGCGTGGTGAACGAGTCCACGATTCGTTTGGCGACCACCGTCACGTCGTCCACGTGCGCGACATCCGCGAGCACGATGATGAATTCGTCGCCGCCGGATCTCGCCACGGTGTCGCCGGTTCTCAGACACTGCGAGAGCCGTTCCGAGACGCGTTTGAGCAGCCTGTCGCCGGTCGAATGTCCGAGCGTGTCGTTGATGTCCTTGAAACGATCCAGGTCAAGGAAGAGCACCGCCGTGACGCGGCCGTTGCGCCCGGCGTGAGCGATGCTCTGCGCGAGACGATCGTCGAGCATCACTCGGTTCGGAAGATCGGTAAGCGCGTCGTGATGCGCGAGATGCGCGAGCCGCTCTTCCGCGTGTTTTCGCTCGGTGATGTCGAGCAACGTGCCGAAGAGCTTCAGGGCAACGCCGTCCTTGTCCAGCACGTACCCGCCTTGTTCGTGAACCCAGCGCACCTCACCGTCGTGCCGCTTGATGCGATGATCGAGGCTATAGGGGACGTGGTTGGCCTCGGATTCGACTATCGTCCGGCGCACGGCGTCGACGTCTTCCGGATGGTCGAACTCGTAAAAACCGGCCGGCGCGATCGAGTCTCGGCCCGGCACGAGTCCAAGGATCCTGTAGCACTCGTCCGAGTACGTTGTCGCGCCGGAGTGAAAATCGCGCTCCCAATTGCCGAGGTGAGCGACCTCCTGAGCTGCGGCGAGTGAGACTTCGCTTTTCCTTAGCTCGGCTTCAACCCGCTTCTGATCGGTGACGTCGATAGCGATGCCGAGCACACCGCTCACGCTTCCGTCGGCCGCGCGTATCGGCTCCAAATGCACGTTGAAAAGCCGGCCCATCCAATCCTGGAAATACTCCGTCGACATCCCGTCCAGCGCTGCGCGGTGATGCTGCTCGATCGCGACCTCGGGATCGATGCCTTTGAAGTACGTCTGCAATTCCATCCCCACCGCGTTCTCGCGGTCGAGGCCGATGCTATTCAGCGCCTTGCCGTCGGTCCATGTGACGCGCATGTCATTGTCGGTCGCCCACATCAGCGCCGGCAATTGGCGCACGAGAAGCGCCAACCGGCTTTCGGCTGCCCGCACCGATTCTTGCGCTTCCATCTCCGCCGTGATGTCGAGCGCAATGCCGATCGCTCCTGTGATCGTTCCGCCGGCATCGCGTAAAGGTTCGATGTGCGCCCGGAGGCGGCGTTCGCCGATCGTAGCGAGGAAGCTGCACGCTTCGCCGTTCAGTGCGATCCTATGCGCCTCGAGCGTCTCTGTGGTGAACTCGCCGGATCGCGGAATTTCGTGCAGCAGCGTGCCGACGAGCTGTTCGGGCCTCAGACCGAGCACGGCCAAGCCGGCGCCCTTCGAAGACGTGATGCGAAGATCGGTGTCGACGGTCCACAGCGTCGCCGGCATCTCGTCGAGGATGATGCGGGATCGAGATTCTTCCGCGCGCAACGCAGTTTCGGCACGCCGTGAAACGGTTACGTCGACGAGCACCGAGACGGAGCCGATGATATCGCCGCCTGCGTCGCGAAACGGCTCGACAAACGATTCGACCGAACCGCCCGGCTCGTCTTCGACGAGGGTTGAAGATTCGCCGCCGAACGCGCGCTCGTGCATTTGCACGATGGCGGCCGTATATATGTTGTCGCTCGCCAATAGATCACGGATGTTGCGGCCGACGAACGACGTCACCGGACCGCGGAACACCGGAAGCTGCGCGCCGGAGGCCGATGTGACCCGCATTTCGCGATCGTACGTCAATACGGCGACCGGCAACTGCGACATCAACAGCGCGAGCCGGCTTTCGGTCGCAACGCGCGCCTCTTTGTTCAGCTGCTGCTCGCTGACGTCGTGCCGGATCGTCATCCAGTTGAGGATCGATCCGTCCGCGCTGCGGATCGGCGACGTCGTCAGCTCCACCCACATGACGATGCCATCGCTCGTGTCGCGCCGGTGGCGGACCGAAGACGCGACGCCGGCTTGAACGGCGTCGCGAATCTTGCCAAGCGCGGCGTTCTGTTCCGCGTCGTGATAGAATATTGCGGGGCTCTGGCCGATCAGTTCGGCCGGCACGTAACCCGTGTAGCGTTCGATCGCGTCGTTGGCATACACGATGCGGACGAGGCCGTCATCGCGCACTTCCGCATCGTACACGACGACGCCGGCATCCCAATCGGCGACGACGGCGGTCAGAAGCTCGAGCCGGTTGCGCGAGGCTTCGAGTCCGGCCGGCGATTGGCGGCGCGCCATTTCGCGATCGATGCATGCGCGAAGCGAAGTCAGATCGTGTTTAAGGATAAGATCGCACGCGCCGCGCTTGATGACGCTTGCGGCGGACAAAGCATCCAGCTCGCCGGCCACCACGATTAGCGGCGCGTCAGAACCGGATGTGCGCAGGATCGCGCAGACATCTTTTGAGTGCAATCGCGGGAGTTCGTAGTCGCATACGGCGACGTCCCACGTCCCTAACGCAAGCGAGCGCCGGATGGAAGCTTCGTCGTCAACGCGTGCGTGCTCGACGTCGAATCCCGCATGCCGTAATTCGGCCACGATGAGATCGGCGTCGATCTGTCGACCTTGGATGAGGAGCGCCCGGAGTGGAACCCGGACGTCGCCGCGTTGGGAAGCGGGCATGAATGCGTTTGACGACTTTCTGCTCGATGATGCGTGTTATTGTAACTATCGGTCGGAGAGCGCAAAGCCACGTCGCAAAGCCCTCGCCTTGCGCATGCCATGTCCCGCACACCTCGAGATACGCGCGCCTATCCCGCCCCGGCATTTTGCGAGGCGCGCTGTGCGTCCGGCGCGAACCCGCTGTCATGTCTCAACCGTCTCCGAACGATGATCTCGCCGTCCGGCTGCCGCCCGGCCAATATGCCGCACGCGATTTTCCGGTCTTGCACGTCGGTTCGGTTCCACCGTTCGACCCGAAGAAGTGGCGGTTCACCGTGAGCGGTGAAGTCGAGCGGCCGCAGGTGTTCACGTGGGAATACTTCATGTCGCTGCCGACCAAAATCGTACGGACCGACATCCATTGCGTGACGCGCTGGACCAAGTTCGACACGACGTGGGAGGGCGTTCCCTTCGCCGAGATCGCAAAGCTCGCCGGCGTCAAACCCGCCGCGAAGTTCGTCGTGACGAGTGGGGCGAACGGTTACTCGGCAAACGTGCCGCTGAGCGTCGCGCTAGACGACGACGTCCTGTTCGCGTACACGTACGAGGGCAAACCGCTCGAACCGATCCACGGCGGTCCGCTGCGGATGTTCGTGCCGAAGCGTTATTTTTGGAAGAGCACGAAGTGGTGCACGGGCGTCGAATTCAGCGCCGTGGATCAGCCGGGCTTTTGGGAAGTCCGAGGATATCACAACAACGGCGACCCTTGGAAAGAGGAACGCTACTGGTAATCAATTCCGATTATGTAGGAGGGCAAGCATCGCTTGCCCCGTTTTTTTCCATCTCTCGTACTAGGGCAAGCATCGCTTGCCCAGCGCAAAAAAAATAAGGCCGACCATAAAAGTCGGCCCTACAGCGATTTAGCTGGCGTATCTGTATTCTGGCGCTAGCGTCGCGGGAAGAATGGACGGCTCGCGTTCGGCAACGCGGTAACCGGCGTCTTGCGCTTCGTCGGCGCAATGCTCGCATACTTTGACGGTCCGCGTGCGCAACGTCGTTATCCGGTGCGCGAGGTAATGCGAACCGAGAAGCGATTGAGTGCCGCAGAATGCGCAAGTGGACATGTATGTTTGCGGTGCCTCCAGTGGTCGTTTGAGATTACCCTAACTGAAACATAGGACACGCTGCGCGCGAGAATGTTACTTGCACGTCAGGAAAGAAGCGGCGTTGCGACAAGGGCGAACGTCCGTTCGTAGGTGTGAGTGATGCGTCCAGGCGCGACGGCATTGAGTGTGGCCATTTTAGTCGTCGGCTTCGCCGGAGCGGTCGAGCTTCGCCCGTTCGTCGCGTTTCTTCACGGCTATTTCGTCGATTCGGTCGTCGGGCTCGCGGCGGCCTACTTAGCATTTTCAGCATGTTCGGGGGCGCTGGCGGTCAATGCGCGCGAGCGATTCGCCGCACTTGGCGCTCTCGGCGGCACTCTGGCCGGCGCCGCCTTGTTGTACGCCGACATCACAATCGGACCGCCGGTGCGCATCCCAGCCGCTCCCGGGCAAGCCTTCGCCGAACCGCACGTACCCGCGGTCGCCGTTCTGTTTCCGGCATTGCCCGGCGCCGATCGACCGATCACGGATTGGCCGCAGAACGTCGAGTTGCGCGACGGCGGCGCGATCCGGCCGCTCGCGCCGGGCGACACGGTCCGGGCGAATGTGATCGCGTTCACAGTCGTGAGCTGGCCGATAGCGCGAGTCCGCGCTCGGGATCCAGAAGGACGGCCGGTCACGACCACCCAGCCGAACGGCGCAGCCTTTCTTTCGCCGTATCTGACGTTTCCCGACCTCGATACCGACGGAAGAGAAGTCGATTATTTCAGCGTGCCGCCGCTGCATCGCGATATCGGCGTGAAATACTTTCCCGGCCTGCCCGCGCGCGGTATCGACGTGCCGTTTCTCGCATTGGAGATCCGCGAGGAAAACGGGGCGAAGCTCTATGACGGCGTGGCAGTGGATGGCCGGCCGCTCGCGAAAGCGGGTGTCATCTTGGACTTCGCGCTCGGTACCTATCCATGCGTCATCATGACCGGCGCCGCGCCGCTGTGGATTTTCGCGTTCGGGTCCGCACTCGTGCTCGCCGGCGTTGCCGGCTACGTCATCTTCACGTGGCGGGCGGCCGGCGCAGGCAACGCTGTATGAGCGCGAAACGGACGATCGTCAACGTGCGCGCGATGCTCGACGGCACGGGCTCAGCGGCGCGCACCGGCGTGGCCATCGTGATCGAGAACGGACGCATCGCCGCGATCGAGCGCGCACATAAGAGCCGTGCTGCCACGGACGAGACGCACGTCATCGACGGCGGCGCGCTCACGGCCGTCCCCGGCTTGATCAACATGCACGCCCATCTCGACTCCATGTGCGGACCCGACTTCGCCATCGCGGCCCGGCTGGCCACGGAGGCTGCAAGCGCGCTCGCAGCGGCGCACAACGCGTGGCGGACGGTGCGCTCCGGCGTGACCACAGTGCGCGACCTCGGCAATCCGTTCGGCGTGGCGATCGCGCTGCGAGACGCGATAGAACGCGGACACCTTCGCGGGCCGCGTGTGCTCGCGGCCGGCAAGATCGTCTGCATGACCGGCGGTCACTGCTGGTACATCGGTCTTGAATCTGACGGACCGCATGAGATGCGCAAGGCTGTTCGGGAAAATCTCAAAGCCGGAGCGGATTGCATCAAGGTGATCGCGACCGGCGGCGTGCTCTCTCCCGGCGTTGAAGTCGGCCACGCCCAGCTCGACATCGACGAGCTCAGCGTCGCGGTCAACGAGGCTCATCGCGCCGGACGGCGAGTGGCAGCGCACGCGATCGGCGCCGCAGGCGTCAAAAACGCGCTCCGTGCGGGCGTGGACACGATCGAGCATGGATGTTATCTCGACGCTGAATCGATCGCACTGTTCCAAAGCGGTGGTGCGACGTACGTCCCTACGCTGTCCGCGCCGTACTGGCTTCGCAAACACGTGGACGAGCTGCCCGCGTACGCCGCACGAAAGACGAACGAAGTGTACGACGCCCATCGCGAGAGCTTCGCCGCTGCGCTCAAAGCCGGGGTGCGGATCGCCGCCGGCACCGACGCAGGCACGCCGTTCAACAACCACGACATGTTCGCGCACGAATTGGTGTTGATGACGGAGCTGGGCATGAGCCCTGAAGACGCGCTCTTGTCCGCGACGTCGCGCGCCGCCACAGCGCTCGGGTTAGACGGCGAATGCGGCACGCTTGCGCCCGGTTTATCGGCGGACATCGCGCTCGTCGACGGCGATCCGCGAACCGACGTGAGTGCGCTCGGCCGAATCCGCATGGTCTTCGCGCGAGGCCGCTGCATCTCGCCTGCGAACCACGATGCCTGAACGAGAAAAGGCCGAGGCCATAGCCCCGGACCTATCTATGATGGAGTCGGTCGTCGGCTCGCGAGCGATGCAAACATGACCGACCGGCTCCTTTATCATATATCGGTACCGCGCTGCAAGACCTTAACAGCCGCGCTCCGACTGTTCGTCTGCTTGCTCGCATGTTCGGGCATGGCCGGCTGCGTCAAAGTAGGCGAGAATGTAGGCGGACCCACATCGTCCACGCGCGGCGTCCTGCGCATCGGCTCGTCGGAGGACCTGGACTCGCTCAATCCGGTGCTTTCGGACGAATTGTTCGTGACCGATGTTTGTCAATTTATTTATTCCGGACTTATCGACTACGATGATCGTGGACGGGCCGTTCCAGATGTGGCGCTTGCGATTCCCACGCAGGCGAACGGAATGATAAGCCGGGACGGAAGAATCGTCACCTATCATCTTCGGCACGGCGTGAAATTCTCCGATGGAGTCGCATTGACGTCGGCGGATGTGAAATTCACGTACGATCAGATCATGAATCCGCGCAACAACGTTCCGTACCGGCAACCGTACGACGACGTGACCGCGATCGATACGCCCGATCCCTACACGGTGGTCGTGCACCTCAATGAACCGTCCGCACCGTTCGTCGGAACGTTCATGCACAATGGGATCGTCGGATCGATCATGCCCAAACACCTGCTCGATTCGTTCACCGATCTTAACCATGTGGACTTCAACAACCATCCGGTGGGCAGCGGTCCTTTTGTGGTGAAATCGTGGCAGCCGGGATCGCTGCTCGACCTGACCGCGAATCCGCTCTATTGGCGCGGGCCGCCGCGACTGCACGAGATCCAATTCGAGATAATCCCCAATCAAAACACGCTGCTGACGCTCGTGCGCAGCGGCGGCGTCGATCTCTATTTCAACGCTCCGGAAACGCAGGAGTCGGCTCTTGCACAGGCGCCGGGTTATCACGTGACGGCCGTGCCCAACATGAACTACGAACACATCCTCTTCAATTGCGCGCGTCCGCCGTTCGACGACGTGCGGGTCCGGCGCGCGATGGCGTACGCCATCGACTGGCGCCGGCTGCAGCATAGCGCGTACCGCGGCGTCGGCCACACGGGCATGACCGACGTATCGCCGCTCTCGTGGGCGTACGATCCGTCGGTCCACGATTATCCGCACGACCCAGTGCAGGCGCGGGCGCTGCTCGCACAAGCAGGTTGGCTACCCGGCGCCGACGGCGTACGTGCAAGAAATGGCCAGCGGCTATCGGTGACGATCGCGTCCGTAGCCGGCGCCACCGTGCGGGCCGATGTCGAGCAACTCGTGCAGGCAGACCTGAGGCTCGTCGGCGTCGAGCTCGAAGTGCGGAACTATCCCGCGAATCTGCTTTTCGCGCCGCTCGGCGCGAACGGAGTGCTCGCAAGCGGAAAGTTCGACATGGCGCTGTACGGCTGGAGCTACACCGTGCCCGATCCCGACGACACCGCGACGCTTGGGCCGCAGTCGCTGCCGCCGAACGGCGTCAACTATGCGTTCTACGTGGACCGCGAACTCGGTGATTGGCAGCGCGCCGGGCGGGTATCCTACGATCCCGCGAAACGCAAACTTTACTACGCAAAGATCCAACGGCGCATCCACGATGACGTGCCCATCTACACAATCGTGTGGCGAGCCAACGTCGACGCCGTGAGCGACCGGATGAGAAATTTCAAGCCGGCGCCGGCGATAAGCGATTTCTGGAATTCGTACGAGTGGGATATCTGAAGCGATCGCTAGTCGAATGAAAGCGCGAGCTTGCCCGTGAAGTCCCCTGCGGCGAGTCTGGCGAATGCGGTCCGCGCTTCGCTCGCGGGGTAGACCGTGTCGACGACCGGCACGATTCCGGCCGACTCGATGAAGCGCAGCAATGCGAGAAAATCTGCAAGCGAGCCCATGGTCGATCCGAGGACGCGCAATTGCCGCCAGAAGATGCGCGCGAGATCCGCGGGCGGATTGGGTCCGGCGGTCGCACCGGCCACCACGATCGCGCCGCCTGCGCGCACGGCGCGCAAGCTGGTGGCCCACGTGGGTTCCCCAACGGATTCGATCACCGCGTCGACGCCGTCTCGGCACAGCGATAGGATCGCTTTGCTCGCGTCGCGGCCCGCAAGCACGCCGTGATGTGCGCCTATAGCCGCCACCGCATCGAGCTTGGCCTGCGAACGAGAAGACGCGATCACCGTGATGCCCGCCGCGCGCGCCAACTGGATCGCGGCGGTGGCAAGCCCGCCGCCCGCGCCCTGCACTAAAACGGTGCTTCCCGGCGCCAGCGATGCCTTGACGAATAACATGCGATACGCGGTCAGGTACGTCGTTCCCAAACTCGACGCTTGCGCAAACGTGAGCGCGGGAGGCTTGGCCACTATGCAATGCGCCGGCACCACGAGGTGATCGGAGAACGCGCCTTCGCGGTCGCCGTCGCTGAGCATCATAAATCGCTTGCACAGCATCGGATCGTCCGCGCGGCACGCATCGCATGCGCCGCAGAAGATGACCGGATAGACCGTGATAGCCGAGCCCGGATCGGGAGAGCCCGGCGGACGCCCCGGGCCGTATTCCTCCACCGTGCCGGCCGCGTCGCAGCCGAGAATGCGCGGTGGGGTGATCGGATAGGCCACGACGCCGCGCAATGTGAAATAATCATGGTGGTTCAAGGTGGAAGCGCGCACGCGGATGCGCACGTCGCCCGGACCAAGCAGCGGCTGCGGCATTTCGCCGATCTCAAGATTTGCAAGCGGCGTGTCGCCGCCGAGTTGCTTTGCGAAAACCGCGCGCATGTGCTCTCCTCGTCGATCCGCTATTTGACGGCCGGGCCGCCTGGGACGGCAACGCCGACCGGATAGGAGCACGTCCCGACCTTCGACGCGACGTGCGCGAGCGTTCGCGTGTCGAAGACTTCGAACGTGTCGTCACGCGCGTTAGGCACGTAGAGCAGATGTCTGTGCGTGTCGATCGACGGCAGCCATGGCGTCCGCCCGACGGGCAGCGAGGCTACGCGGTGCAGCGACGGCAGGGCGTAGACCACGACATCGTCATCACCTTCATTCGTGACGAAGACCCGGTTTATCGCCGGATCAACGGCGACGCCCAATGGAAGCGCATTCGCTGTGCCGGTAGCTATCGAATCGCCGATGCGGCGCATGGACGGAAGTGAGAACATCTCGAGTCCCGGTCGCGATTTCGTGCCGCTGAGCGTCGGTGTGTCGTTGTCGGCGACGATAAGAAGATTCCGGCGAGAGTCGACCGCGATGCCGAATGGCCGCGTGCCCGTCCGCGTCGAGCCGGTCGTGCGCGCGCTGCCGTCGTCGTTCAGCACGAGGCGAGTCACGACGTTGCCGTTGACGGCGGTGACATACATCGTGCGGCCGTCGGCATCGACGGCGATGCCTTCCGGCGTTTCTCCGGCGCGGGCCGTGGACGTGAGCTGCGGAGCCGCTCCTCGCTTTAACCGGAAAATGGCGACGCCACCGTCCGAGGCGCCTGCGTTCTCGTTCGTCGCCGCGGCGAATGCGCCGCCCGCGAGCAGCACGACTTCGCCGAAGCGCGCACCTACCGACGGCGCCGAAGCAAGCGAGGTCATCGTCGCAAGATCGATCGCGACAGCGCGCTCGCCCGACGTCGCCAGCGCGAAGGCTGCTTTCTCGTCGACCGCGACGTCGCCGGCAGAATCCCCGATGAGCAGACGCCCAAATGCCGGAACGCGGTACGTGCCGCGGACATCGAGCTCGCCGTCGTCGTAACAGGCGACGATGGCTTGTCCTGCGCCGGCCGGCGGCGGCTCGACGACCGATAGGCGCGCTCCGCCCACGCTGCCGCCGATCGTCGCGACGATCGACGCGGTGGTGCCTGAAAGCGGCGGCGCTTGGTAGCGGCCTTCATCGTCGATCGCGCCGGCTCCGAACGCTTCCCAGCTCACGGCGCCGGGAGCAGCGGCGTCGCCGACGATGCGCGCGTGAAACCGAACCGCGGCGCCGGCGAACACCGCGACGTTAGCCGGTTCGACGTCGACCCTGGGAGCCGCGGTGGCTTGAGGCGCGCTTTGTGGGCCAAACGCCACGGACGACGAGCGTGCCGCAACGGCCGCGGCGAAAAATGCGATGACGACGGCGGCCGCGGACTTATTCAATGGAAGAATCCTGTGAGCCCGGCGGCGACGGCGCTGACCGCGACGACCGCGGCGAAGATGAAGAGAGCCGGCTGCTTGACCATCGCAGCGACCGACGTGAGCACGATCGCGATTTCAAACAATGCGACCGCAACGTCGAACCTCTGCTTTTGCTCTTCGAACGCGAGGGATTTCGACAGATCGTCGTCACGCTGCCTCTCACTTGAAAGCGCGAGCTCCTTGAGCGGGCCTTGACGGGCGCGATACGTCGTGGCGCCCGTCGAGAGCGTTTGACGGATCTTCTCACCGGTCGCGACCATCGCGAGCGACTCGCCGAGATGAGCCTTTAGGCTGTCGGCTTCGTACTCGTTCCACTGATCCGTCGCACGCGCTTGTGCGAGCACCGCTTCCGTTCGCGTCGCCAACATCGCTTCGCCGGTCCTCGCGCCGAGCAGACTCGAGAGACCGGCGAAGACCGCGAGGGCGGCCGCGACTAACGGTACGTGACGCAAGATCGCATGTTCGCTCTTTTCCAGGAACTCGTGAGCTTTTTCGACGTGCTCCATCGCCTCGCCCGAGGTGTAGCGTTCGCTCATATCATCTCATCGCTTCCGATCGGCGTGCGCCGCCCGGCGCTCTAGAGGTACAATTCATACGCATCGGGCGTACGATCCGCAAACGCGTCGGTCCCCCATACGACGGACTTATCGCGCGCGCTGCGGAGATCGATCGCCGTGATGAACCCGCTCGCGGTTCCCGCGAGCGCCGATGCACCCATCGCGCCGTCGGGCCCCACGATGCACGCCGGCTGGAGCTGGTCGCCGCGTCCACAGATCAACACGTACGCGCGATTTTCCATTGCCCGCGTGCGCGCGAACGCCATCACCGGCACGCCCGAAGGCGGTTTGGTCCAAACCAAAAGGTCGGCTCCGGAAAGTGCCGCAGCGCGAGCAGGTTCGGGCGCGAGCATCCGCCGGCCTTCGATGACTGAGGCCCGCAAGCCACGGGCGTTACGCAATGCCGCAGCGATCGCGGGCGAACCAGCCGACGTCTGGACGATCGCCGCCGCGCCTTGCGCCGTAAGGGAACGCAAGGCGATCTTCCGCCGGCCGTCATCGCGGTTGGCCATCGATTGATAGACGCCGATGATGACGGAGCCGCCTTTTTCGATGCGGCCCACTCCGGCCTGGACTCGAGCTTTTTTCGGCTGCGCGCGCAGCGCACTTCGCTCGGCCGGCGACAGCGCGCTCACGAATGGTTTCGTGCGCCCGCGCCGCAACTCGGCGACGATCAGCGCGGTGGCGTCGGTCGGTGCGCTCGCGACGATCTCGCCGTCCGGACGAACCACCATGCTCCGCCCGACGTAGCTCACGGCGCCTGTTTCCGATCCGCACTTATCCGCCGCGGCGATCCAAACTCCGTTCTCCATCGCGCGCACGCGCAATGCGAATTCGACTTGCGGATTGGGCATCGCGTCATACGAGGGCCCAACGCCGACCCATGCGGTCGGATCGAGGATGAGCCACGCCCCTCGACGGGCGAGCGTGCGCGCGATTTCGGGCACCCGGCCGTCTGCGCAGATCATCATTCCGACGCGACCGACTTCCGTGTCGAATACCGGGTACTCACGGCCGGGCGCGAACCAGCGCCGGTCGAAATTCCACAGATGCGCTTTTGCATACCGGCCGGCGACCGCGCCGTCCCGGTCGAAGAGCACAGCTTCGTTGCGCACGCGACCGCCGGGGCCGATGTTCGCGATCCCGACCGCGGTGATGATGCGCGCGCGACGCGACGCCTCGCCGATGCGCCGGAGGGCCTCTTCGGGCGAGGGAATCGCTCGGCGAGCGTATGGCTTGCGATCCAGCAGCACGTAACCGGGATAGGAGCACTCCGGTAGAACGACGATGTCGGCTCGGACCGAACCGGCGGCCGCGATCGCCGCGAGCACATCGTCGAGCGCAAGCGGCGCATCGGCGAGCTCGCGCGCCATCAATTGCGCACAAGCGACCCGGACCGTGACGAGCGACACTCGATTTGGCATCCGCTAATTTTCTATAATCAAGCAGTAGGACCTGATGGCAAGATTGCTATCCGGCCACGCTACTTCGTACTGTCGGAGAGACTTTCGTGCGCGTTAAATCACTCGTGGTCTGTACGATTCTCGTCGCCGTTCTACAACAGGCAGCGGCTGCCAAACCGGCCGTGGCTCCCGCGGACGAGTATTTCGGTCGTATGAAGCTGAGTATCCTTGGCATAGGCAACATACTTCACGATACGAAGCTGCGCGAAGCATATGATCCGGCGCACGCGGCCGACAACTACACAAAGCTTTCGTTTGCTGAAGACGCGCTCGAAGACTGGGCAGCGAAATATCCGCAAGATAACTGGCTGCCGGCGAAGGCCTACTTCATGTCGCACGAATTCTGGGCGATGAACACGCCGGACGGCGATCGCGCTGCGGAGCGGTGCCGCGCGCTACTCATGAATCGCTTGGCTAAGTCGCCATTCTCGATCAAGGCGCACGGCGAGATCGCTTCGATGTTCGCGCCCGCGACGAGCACGGAGGCTGTTGCGAGCTCCACCGCATCGGCGGCCGCGCCGGCTGTCGCAACGGACGTAGCCACTCCCGCCGTGCAGCCGCCTGCTACCCCTCCGCATTCTTAGGGTCTGCAGGCAGCGGGTGCCGCCGGCGAAAAGAAGTTGGAATGCGTTTAATCCGAATCGCGGCGTTTGCCGCAACCATGCTGGCCACGGCGAGCACGCAAGCGCTCGCCGCCGCTGCGCCCGCCGCCGCCGGTGCGCCGCCGCCTGACGACAACATCTGGCATACGTATTTCGTAGCGGCGCGTCCGATAAGCGGTGCGCCCGCGCCGGCAGATGAGTATTTCGGCCGCTTCAAATTAAGTTTTCTCGGCATTCGCAACATCATCCATGACATGAACATCGAAGGCGATTCGTCTCTGGCGCTGCCGATGCAGGAAGCGCGCATTCGCGAGGTCGCGGGCTCCCTGGCGGATTGGGCCAACCGCTATCCGCGCGACAAATGGATCCCGGGAACGATCGCATCGTTCGTCAAGTTTCTCGAACGCAAGAACAGCCCCGACACGTCGCTTCTCGCGGCAAATCTCATCGCGTATCTGAACGACCGCTTTGCGTCGACTCCCAGCGCGAAATGGTACACCGCGTTGGCCGCCGCGCACGTTCCCGTCACCGACGTCGATCCAACCGCAGCGGCATGGCCCTTCCGCCTCTACGGCCCGTTCGATCCCGACGTCCTCCGGCTCGGCCGCGGAATTCCAAAACCGTAGCGCCGAGCGGCCGGCCGGGCAATAAAAAGGGCGCCTCATCATGAGGCGCCCTTTGCGTTAGTTCTGGTCGGCTCTTAGAAGTGGACTCCTAAGCCGATGTAAGGACCAGCGTGCGTCTGGCTGATCGGCGCGAATTGCTTCGCGTCGTAGCGGTCGCCGCCGAACCCACCGTAGAGGTAGAACGGCGTCGCACCGAGATTCACGTTGACGCCGACATCGTACTTGACGATGTTGTATTCCATCTTGAACGCTCGCGCGTTGACGGAATTCGCCGTGAGCTCCGTGAGCGTTCCGTTGGCGTTCGGGTAGTAGAACACGGAACCGTAGAAGTCCCACGTCGCATTGTAATCGGTGACCTTTTCCGCGCCGACGCCAAATCCGCGCAGGCTCGGGTCGCCGTAGTTGTTGGACGCCTGGAGGTAGCCGACGCCGATGTAGATGTTCGGGTTGGCTATCTTGTACTCAAGGCGACCGTCGAGCGTGGATTGCTTGGCTTGGAACTGCTTCACGATCACGGAACCGCCGTCGACGGTGTTCACTTGCGTGCCCGGGCCGCCGTTGAACGATGCGTTGTTCGTGGTCGGGTAGGAGTCCTGACGCCAGTCGACCTTCACTAAGAACGGGTTGAAGAAGTAGCCGCCGGCCGCGACGTACGATCCGTTCAAGCCGCCGCTCCCATTGCTAGGACCGGTGCTATCGCGCTCGTTGTTCGCGAACTCGTTGGCAACCTTACCGCTCGTGACGCCACCCTGTAGGAAGCCCATGACCGGCTTCACCGTGGGGAGAGGCGTTGGGGACAGCGTGGGCACCGGAGTTGGCTCCACGGTCGGTGCCGCGGTGGGCACCGGAGTGGGAGGCAGATAGCGAACGACGCAGACGTGCTGCGACGGAACCCACTCTACGTATGCGCCGAGAGCCTCGGACATGACGCGCACGGGAACCAGCATGTTGCCCTTATACATCATCGGAGGCACGTCGAGCGGACGCGATTCGCCGTTGATGATGACTTCATTCTTGCCCAGTGTGACCTGGACTTCTGCGCCATCTTTCTTTGCAGTGACCGACTTCGAGGCCGCGTCGTATGTCGCGGTGCCGCCCATCTGCTCGAACATGCTGGCGAGCGGAACCATGATCGTTCCGTGCTTTACCAACGCGGCGAGGACACGGCCCTGACGCAGTGTGTCAGGATTCGCGTACACGTGATGGTCGTTGAACAGAATCGGCACTTCGCCCGACGGCGGGTTGCCGAAATTCATCGGGGTCATCGTCGCATCAGCCACTTGAGTACCGGTCGTTGCCGAAGTTACCGATCCGGACGCAGCGTAGCTTGGCGCGATACCTGTGACAACGGCGAGCGTCGCCACCAAGGCCGCGATGTGGAGTTTCTTCAAATCTATGCCCTCCTAAAGGACTGTCTTTTCAATTTTGATTTTTTTTACGATGGATACCGTGCTCGGTGGGAGCTTCGGTCGACCCCGACATTTCCTCAGTCGCTTGGCAGGGTCGCTACCTTGTAGTGTTCCCTGCTGTTCGGCCCATAAACAGTTTTCGTTAGGCCCAATGCGGTAAAGCGCGAGGAGATGACGTTCGTCCCGGTAACGTACGCGGAGAAAGTTTTGTTACAGTTCGTGCGCAAGCCGCTGGTGACGACCCGTCCGCTAGCCGTCCCGCAATCAGCATCGACCACCTGTTCGCGGCCCGCTAACCTCGACCTGTTCGGAGGAGGCTTGCTTTACCCTCCTGGACCGGGGTCCGGGTAGGGGCTTTTGGGGTACGCGCGAACCGGGCCTTTTACCATGCCCGAAACGTCTGTTCGAGTGACCTTGCTCGAGAAATCTCCAGACCCCACCGCGATGACGGCGACAGCCGCCCGCACGTGTTATTCCGCCAATGCTCCCGACGCGATCGTCAAGCGCTGGGCCGAAAAACCGGACGATATGCTGAAGACCGTGGAGCGCGTGCGGGCGGCCGGCCATCATTCGACGATGGAGCACAACATCTACATCTTCGGCGTCACCGGACTCTCGCGCGCCGCCACCCATCAGCTCGTCCGCCACCGTCATCTGCAGTTCGATCAGCAAAGCCAGCGCTATCTCGCGTTCAAGAACGCCGAGTTCGCGTTCGTGAAGC
>DATCBN010000012.1 GCA_036511855.1 Candidatus Eremiobacteraceae bacterium
CGACGCCTAAACCTAAAGGCTCGCCGACGCCCTCCCCGTCGCCCACCATTCATCCGTCGCCCACGCCGATGCCCACGATGACGCCTGGCCCGATCGCACAGACGCACGTGCTCACGATGCAAGATGCGAGCGGCATCGACAGTCCAACGTATTCTTGGGGCCAGATGGCACAGTACGTCAGTTGGTCTGTAGTTGGCCCAGCGGACGATGCACCCGCTCAAGCGGCCGGCATCAAGACAATATTGTACACTGACCCAAATCGTGTCTACGAGGGCATGCCGGAGTATTCAAACGACGAGACCGAGTACGCACACGACTGCAGCAACAATCGGATCACGATCAACGATACGAAGCAGACGACGTACTTAACCGAGCCGACATCGTCGACCCTCTTGGGACTTTGGCAACAGCACGTCGCGTTCTACAATCAGATCGGCAACGCGCAATACAACATGGTATTCGAGGACACCCCGCTCGTCCACAATGTATCGGCACAGCCGTGCGGATACTTGCAGCCTTCGTGGCTCGCGAACCAAAACACGATGGGTACTGCGTTGAACTATCCGATCATATTCAATGGCCTCGGCAATTTGGCGAACGGCCCTGATCAGATGAGTCCGGCTATGGCGCTACTTCCCAGCAGCATCGGCGGCGAGATGGAAGGTTGCTATTCGAACTATGCCGGCGATCCGATGCCGAATCTACAAGTCTGGCACACGTTTGAAAACACCGAGATACAAGTGCTCGCATCAGGCAAACTGTTCGTCTGCCGCGGATTTGACAACACGCCAGACGTCTCGGCACAGGTCCAACGCCTCTACATGTACGGCTCGTTCCTGCTCACCTACGATCCGGCGCGCGCAGTCATTTCGCCAAAGTTCACCCCGGCCAACAGCGGTTTTTGGATCCAGCCGGAAAACCAGTTCGTGGCGCTTGATCCCGTCGTAATGCAACCGTCGAGCGTCGACCAGCTCAACGAAGGCACGAACGTCTATGGGCGTCAGTATCGGAACTGCTACTACGCGGGCCAATGGATAGGCGCGTGCGCAAGCATCGTAAATTCGGACCGACCGAATTTGTCACATCCGTTGCCGTGGACTGGCGTGTATCATCACACGCTCGTGCTCTCGGGCGGCGATATCCTCGACGGTGGCACTGCCACAACCAACGGTCCCGCGCCGCCTTCGGACATACAGGGCTCGTCCTCGATCATCGTCATACAATAAGCGATACAGGCGTTCAAGAGCGAGTCCGCGTTCGCGGGCTCGCTTGCTTTTTGAGCTGCATCGAATGAGTCCGGCCCCTCGGGCGCACTGGCCGCGCGCTTGCTTGATTGAAAAGCAAGCTGCATGTTTTTGGGACAGTCCTACGTATGAAAGTCCCAAGGAACATGTTCTCGCAATCGAAAGTTTTGAATGTCTTCTTCAATCGATTCGTGGTCCAAATCGATGAGCCCACAAATGCCTTGCATTCGTGACGCCGTGTTTTTTACAACAGCTTTGAGGTTGTAGCGCAATATGAAAAGAATCGTCCAACTGGCAGGCCTAGTTGCATGTGCAGCGGGCCTATCGCTTGTCGACTGCAGTTCCGCCGGGTCGCCGCATCCGGGAGGCCATCCTTCTTCGGCGCTCGGCGCGCGTGCGGGAGCGTTACGCGGTTCCTGGTCCTCGCTTCATGGCATGACCGCACCGAACCACGTCCTGACGTTTGATGTCTACGAACATGCCGGCGAAGTTGATCCGCAAGAGGCAGCACCGTATCTGGATTTCGCCGAGGTACAAGTTAGAGACGTCAACGCATTCGACGCCGCCGGCATCAAGACGCTGCTCTACACCGATCCGAACAGATCCCACAAGGGCACCCCGATGTATACGAACGATGAGTCCACGTTCGCGCACGACTGCTTAGGGAACCGGATCACGGTCGGCCACAGGCCTGTCGTCACCTACCAGATGGATCCGAGATCGCCCGATCTCGAACCACTGTGGGCCGGGTGGGTTAACAGCATCTTAGGCGGTGGATACAACTACACGTACATTTTCGAAGACGGCGCGAACAACATCCACAACACGAGTGCGACCCCGTGCGGCTATACCGAAGCGAGTTGGACCGCGGCTTCCAACGCGAACGATCTCGCGCTTGGCCAGACCATCATCTACAATGGCCTGGGTACGCTTGCCGATGGATGGGAAAATCCGCCGCCATCGATATTGCTTAATCCGACGACATTCGGCGGAAGTCTTGAAGGCTGCTACGGCAATGCCACCAATGACAATCCGCTGCCGAAGACCGCCGTGTGGCTCAACTACGAAACAAGCGAATTGACGATGGCCAACATTCAGAAGTCGTTCAATTGCCGCGGATTGAATTCGTTTCCGGCCGAGACTTCCATAGCGCGGCGAATGTACATGTACGCATCCTTTCTGCTCACCTACGATTTATCGTCGAGTAATATATCCGAGAAATTCACCACGCCGAGCCACTTGAGCGTCTTTCCGGAGGAAACCCTCGTCGCGCTCGACCCGTTGATATCATCGCCGGCTGACGTCAAGAAACTCAAAACCTCACATTGGACATACGGCCGTCAATACGGGGCATGTTATCTCTGGGGTCAATTAGTCGGAAGCTGTGCGACAGTGGTGAACGCGGACAACCCGAACGCATCGCATCCGTTCCCGTGGCCGGGAGTGTATAGTCATACATTTGTGATCAGCGGCGCGGGCGTCCTCGACGGTGGTACTGCAAACGTCACCGGTCCGGCGCCGCCTGCGATGGTTCCCGGTACGAGCGCGTTGATCGCGATTCAATAATACTGGCAGTGGTAGAAGGCGACGCCTTCCGCGTGCGGGTGTCGCTTTCATATATTCCTAGAGGCTTATCTATAGAGCTATGGAATAAAAAAGACCACTCGATATGCCGTCGGGCCTAATCGGTTCGGGACATTCGAGCCGTGCGCCGCTGCGGCGTACGCCGCTACAATAGGTCTAATGCAGTCACCTTCAGAGCCGATAGCTCCGTTCGCATCCATGGGCGCCCCGTCATCTCTTGTGGCGGCAGGCATGCATCGCGTGCCGGTCATCCACGTGCTCGACGGCGTCTTGCTCGGCAAGCAATATCTGTGGGGCAAGGAACAAGTCGTCAGCAATTTGATCCACGCGCAAGCGCGCAGTCCGCAATTCGTTCCAGAACTTGCGGTATTCTCACCGTGTCTCCTGAGCGATCTCATCGAAGCCGACGGATTTCCGGTCACGATACTCAGCGCCGGTTCATCGGGTTCGCCCTGGCGCGGATTGGGCGCGCTGATGCGCCACCTGCGCGCGAAGCCCACTGCCATTTTGCACACGCACGGCTTTAAGGCGAACGTCGTCGGCCGAATGGCGCGTGTGCTCGGTGCGCCGATGACCGGGATCGTCAGCACGTCGCACGGCTTTGACAATTCAGACACACGGCTGCAGTTCTACAACGCCATCGACCGCATGTCGAGCCCGGCCAGCGACGTCGTCACCATGCCCGACGAGACGATGCTTTCGGCATTTCCGCGCGCGGCCAATAAAAAATTCATTCCAAACGCGATCCCAGACCTTCCATTGCCCGACGCTGCCGAACGCGCGCGCGCACGCGAGCGATTTGGATGGACGGATAGCGATTTCGTCGCCGGAGCGATGGGAAGGCTGTCGGCGGAAAAAGGCATCCCGGAGTTCATTGAAGCCGCGTTATCAACCCATGCGCCATTGCGGTGGGCGGTAGCCGGTGTCGGTCCGTTGCAGGCCGACATCGAACGCTGCGATCCGTCGCGCATCCAAGCCGTCGGATACGTGTCGCCGTCCGACGACTACGTCACGGCGATCGACGTCTACGTGCAGTCGTCGCGCGGTGAGGGGCTGAGCCTGTCGCTGCTGCAGGCGATGCGCGCGGCCAAACCCATCGTCGCGACGCGCGTCAACGCCACCGAACTCGCTATTCGCGACGGCGTGGACGGCGTGCTCGTCGAGCCGTGTTCGGCCGGCGCGCTGGCGGAGGGCGTTGAAAAGATCCAATCGGACCGCGACCTCGCGCAACGCCTCGGCGCCTCGGCGCGGGCCCGGTTCTTGGAAAAATTCCGCATCCAACGGCAGGCCGAGGCATATGACGAACTTTATTCGCGCGTGTGCGCCGCACACGGTAGATCGGAGACCAGCGCCTCATGACAGATTGGAAGGTAGCGTTTAAAGACGCCATCACGCCGCTGTACCGCCCCGCCTACAATCATCTGCGATCGAAGATCATGATCGACAACTCGGGCGATTGGCGCGACACGCTCTTCGTGTCGACCGGTGGACGGACCGGCGGCACTTGGGTGTCGCAGCTCATCAACTTCGATCTCAGCTACCGGCTGATGTTCGAACCGGCGAGCCGCGAGTACCTCATGGTCCCGCCCGAACTCTTACCCATGCTACGGGATAACCGGCTGCAGTATATCCGCCCGTCGTCCACCGATCCCGACCTGATCCGCCGCGCGCAAGAAGTGATCACCGGCCGCTTCCGCCAGGGTTTGACGGACCAATACAATTACACGCCGCGCATCAAATTCAAAAAACGTCTGGTGAAGGAGACGAAGTCCAATCTGTACGCCAAGTGGCTGCACGAGCGCTTCCCGGGCATGCCCATCGTGCTGCTGCTGCGCCATCCCATCTCGGCCATCATGTCGCGACAGCCCGACTACTTCGACTTGCCGCCGGAGAAACGTGACGCGACGGACGACGTGGAGAAGCGCACCCGCGAATATCGAGCGCTGGCGCTTGGCCAGCCCGAACTCATGCAAGATTTTCTCGAGCCGTTCCGTCCGGTCATCGAAGCCGCGACGACCGTGTTCGCCCAGCGCATGGTGGTGTGGTGCATCCAGAACTACGTGCCGCTGCGCACGCTCGCCCCCGGCGACGTCCACCTGGCGTTCTACGAAGAGTTCTGCATCGATCCTGTGAAGCAGATGCGCCGCTTACGCGAGTTTCTCGGGACCGAATTGCGCGACGATGAGATCGACCGCATCCGTAAGCGCAGCAGAAAACGATCGTCCACGCTTCACCGCACTGAGATCCACGGTTTCCGCGAGCCCTCCGAGATCGAAGGTTACGAACAGATCGCGAAATGGACCAAACGAGTGACGCCCGACGAGCAACGCGAAGCGGCGGCGACGCTGCGCGCGTTTGGGATGGACGGCGTGTACAGCGCGACGGACCCGCTGCCCGATTTCGAAGGCGCGGCCGTCATCATGCGAAGAAATGCGGCGCCGGCCGCGGCGCAGCCGATTTCGAGTTAGACGAGCCCGGCGTGACTGGACTCCACGACGTCGCAGATGCGGCCCCAATCGTATTGCTTGACGCGATCGGTCGCTCGATCGCGCACATGCAGCCAGAGCGCGTCGTCGCGCAAGATCCGTAGGATAGACGCGGCGAATTCCGCGGGCGTCGTCGCGCACAGCAGCTCATCACCGTCGCGATAGTCCAATCCGAATGCGCCGGCCGGTGTGGTGACGACCGGACGGCCGGCTGCCCACGCCTCGAGGATGCGCAGTCTGGTGCCGCTGCTTGCGAGGATCGGCGCGACGACGATCCGGCAGCGCGCGAGTTCATCGCGCATATCTTTCGGATTCGGCACGGCGATGACGCCGGGAAAACCCGCAAGCTCCTGCTGCATCCCCGAGGTCATGCGCCCGGCGACGCGCACGGTGAATTCAAGTGGTTGCGCAAGCGCGTGAAGCTGCGGAAGAACGTCTTTGAGAAACCAGCGCAGTCCTTGCTGGTTCGGACGCCAGTCCATGCTTCCCGAGATCAAGATGCAGCCGCGTTCCGACGGCCGCGCGGAAACAGGTTCGTAGCGCGCGACATCGACACCGTTTGGAACCACGACTGCGCGGCGCTCGTCCAGGCCGCAATACAATGCGAGATCGCGGACGTCGTCGTCGGAGCACACGGTGACGAGAACGGCCCGGCGCACGAGTGCGGATTCGATGCGGCGGACGCGCTCGGCGTCGGCGAGCAGCAGCGGCCGCAATATGCCGCGCTCGAACTCGGCGCGCCGGTGAAAGAGCGCATACTCACAGTTGTGCGACGCGTAGACGATCGGCGGACAATCGCGCGCCGGAATCGCGGATTGGATCGGCAGATCGTCGATGTGAATCGCTGCGTAGCGCGTGCTCGCAACCGCCGCGGCGACGTGACGCCGAAACGCTCCGGGGATCTGACCGGCGGTGAAATAGGATTCGCTTGGCTTCAGCGAGTCCAATCCTCGACCGATTCGTGCGCCGATGCCGCTCGGCGCGGCGAAGGTGGCGATCGACGCGCAGTCGCGCGCGAAATCGGGCGGTGCGGCCTCACCCGGATCTTCCGCGATGACCACGTCCACGTCGAAATCGCGCGCTAGCCCGCGTACCATCCAATAGTTGCGGATGAGCGCGCCGCCGTTCAACCGCCACGGCGCCGCAAGGCACAAGAAAAGAATCCGGCGTCTTGTCAAAATCGGTTCTTTGCGAATTTGTGATGTGTATCACGTCGACTTCAAAGCCATCGCGCATTCGACCTTGCAAATCGGCGTGCCGCGCCGTGAGGGACGTTAGTTGGCGGTCCGATGGTGCGGGAGTCCTATGCGCTTATTGCGAAGATGTCGTATAATAACCGGGTCACTATAGAGAGTTGTCGGAGCAATCGTGCATGGCCGGCGCGGCACGCTGGAAATCGGTTTTGCGACCCATTTGGAATCACTTGCGTAGCGCGAGCATCGTCGACGGCGATGCGGATGCGGCCGAGACCGTATTTCTGTCTTCGGGCGCGCGCACGGGCAGCACCTGGGTCTCCGAGATCATCAATTTCGAAAACGACTACAGGTTTCTCTTCGAGCCGTTTTCCATGGTCGTGCCGCTTCGGCCGTCATGGTCGCCGAAGCTCGAACCCGACGACCGGCTTCGCTACATCCGGCCGGAGTGCGACGATCGCGATCTCGTCGAACAAGCCTCAAGAGTTCTGAGCGGCAATTTCCGCCATCCCGAAGTGGACCAATACAACTACAACTTGCGCGTGGAGTTCGACCGCAGGCTCGTCAAGGAGACGAAGTCGAACCTGTTCTTGAAGTGGCTGCAGCGCCGCTTCCCGCAGATGAAGCTTTTGCTGCTCATGCGCCACCCGATACCCACCGTGCTGTCGCGGATGCACGACGTCGCCGACATCGACCGGTCGCGGCGCAACGCGGAGTATC
>DATCBN010000013.1 GCA_036511855.1 Candidatus Eremiobacteraceae bacterium
GTGGACTTGGAGTGGCTGGCGGTTCGCCAAGTGAACGAGCGAAACGCGACCGGGCTTATCTTCAACACCGAGGACCAGATGGTCCCCGGTGTCGGACCCGATTGGAAATATCAGCTCTGGTGGGCCACAACCGTCGGTCCGTTGCGGTAAAATCACACCCGCGCAAGGGAGCGCACTGAAATGTCACTCTTCAAGAAACTTCTCGTTCCCGTAGACGGATCAGCGCCATCGGACGCCGCCGTCACCCTCGCGATCAGGCTCGCGCGCGATCAGGACGCAAGGCTCGTGTTTCTGCACGTCAGCGAAGTCGCGAGAATCGCGGCGATGGTGACGACGACCGGCATGTGCGTCGACCCGACGCCTGCGTTGAATGCCGAGCACGCATTCGGCGCAGAGGCCCTCCACGACGCTGAGGCGCAGGCGCGCCAAAGCATGGTTCAGTCCGAAGCTCTCCTCGTGGAAGGACGAAGTGCCGATTCGATTTTGGAAACAGCATTTCGCAACGGCACCGACCTCATCGTCATGGGCAGCCATGGACGAGGCGGCATCCCGCGCGCGCTGCTCGGCAGCGTCGCCGAAGACGTGTTGAGGAAATCTAAAGTGCCGGTGCTGGTGACCCGCGTTCAGTGATGCCGGCCTGCTGCGCATCGCGCGCAGCGGTTAGCGGCGGCATCGTCCGTCGGGAACACCGTGCCTGGAAGACTGACGACAAAACGCGAGCCGCCCGCTCCAGCCGGCGACGAGCTGATCGCTCCGCCGTGCGCTTCGACAAATTTCTTCGCGATCGCAAGCCCGAAGCCCGAACCTTCACTGTCCTTTGCCGCGCTGCCGCGCACCCCGCGCTTGAAGATCCGATCTTTGTCGGCGGCCGCGACCCCAGGTCCGGAATCCGTGACCGAAATCTCCAACTGGTCCGCCCGCCGGCTGCAGCCGATGAGCACGGTACCACCGGACGGCGTGAACTTGATCGCGTTGGAGAGGACGTTCGAAACGATTTGACCGATTCGAACAGGATCACCAAAAAAACGGCCGCATTCTTCGGCTTTCACCGCGCACCGCGCCACCGCGAACGAGACACCTTTTTTCGCCGCAGCCGCTTCCGCGGCGATGTACTCCTTATCAAGCAGTTCGCACACGTCCACCTCCGTGGGCCGCACGAGTGTGTCAACCGTTGCTTGGCCGGATTTGAGACGTTCCAACAACTCGTTCAACTGATCGAGCGTTTGTAGAACAGAGGTCAACCTCGCGGCGCTCGGCGTCAGCTTACCGTCGATGAAGGCCTCGATGTTCGCTCGCGCGATAGAAAGGCGATTGCGGATATCATGGACGAGGTCGTGGAAGTCAGCCGGCTCGCTCATGGATGTTTCGACATCTTGTATCCGACGCCGAAGACCGTGACGATGAGCCGCGGATTAGCTGCGTCCTCTTCGATCTTGTGGCGAAGATTGGCGATATGGCGGTCGAGAGTTCGATCGAATACCTCCAGGTCGTCGCCTTTGACTTTGTCGAGAAGCTGCGTGCGCGTGAACGTCATGCCCGGACTGCCGGCGAGTGTTTCGACGATGCGGAACTCGGTCGGCGTCAATTGTATCGGTTGATCCCGCCGACGCACTTCGTGTTCGCGGACGTCGATTTCGAGTTCACCAATGCGGATGCAAGCGGGAGATGCCGCCTCCATCGCTCGGCGCTTCACCGACTCTGCCTCCCCGGAACGCCGCAGCACCGTCTTCACCCGCGCGACGACTTCCCGGGGGCTGAAGGGCTTCGTTATATAGTCGTCTGCGCCAAGCTCGAGGCCCACGATACGATCCACTTCGTCGCCGCGAGACGTAAGCATGATGATGGGTACCGCGGAGGTGGCGCGGATCTCGCGAAACGCATCTAGGCCGTTCATCGCCGGCATCTTCAGGTCCAGGACGATGAGATCGGGGCATTCGCGGGCGTTCGCCTGGACGGCCTCGGCGCCGTCGTGCGCGCGACAAACATGAAAGCCTTCGTCGAGAAGATAGCGCTCGAGTATTTCGACGATCTGCGGTTCGTCGTCGACCACGAGGATTTTCTTCTCAAGATTTGCACCATTCTTGAGGGTCATCGTTCGATATCTTAGACGCGGACGAATGCGTCCCCCGCGGACCCATCTCATTTCGTCCCGCTCCGTTACGTTCGTTGTGTCATCCTACACATTGACGGCCGTCGCGATCGTCGTCGTAAGAACGTCAGCTAGGCTTGCTATCGCTTCACGCATACCCAAATGATATCGGCGCGCCTCCTCGGCGAGATTTGCAGCGATTGTGACGGTCAGGGCGGTCGACGTGCGCGACTTCCGCCGCAGTTCGACAAAGCCCGAAATCGGGTGATGAAGGTCGGGGGAATCGGCGATCAATCGGAACCGCACCGACTCGAACGCCGCCTCGATATGACGAACGGCGACCGCAAAATGCAAGTTCGTTCTGCCGACGAGACGGGCGCGCTCACCCGACCACTCTTCAGCCGTCAAGATCTCGGTAAGGATGCGGACGCATGCGTTCCAAGGCACGTCGACGTCGGTCTGCCGGTAAGTGGTAATGGGTTCCATACCACCATTTGACGATATTGTTCTTCGGATATTGCGAACGTCGTGGGAAGATGGCGGGTCTCAAGCAGGCTGCGAACACGCGGAAACAATATTGTCCACTGCGTCTCCTATTTCGCAATCAAGGATACGATCGATGGCACAGAACAAGACAAGCGGAGAGCGGTGAAAAGCCGCAGATGTGGGGCCCGTCGATCGTCGGCTTCGGCAGCTATCGTTATTCATATGATAGCGGACGCGAAGGCGACATGCCGCTCATCGCCTTCTCCCCGCGCAAAGCCGCGATCGTGTTGTACGGCGCATCAGGGTCGGCCACGCTCGTCGACATCGACGAAACGGTGTTGAAGAAAATCGTGGCCAAATCCGTCGCCGCAGCCCGCGCGAGGTAGTCGCGGGGATTCCGAATCGGGATTGACGGAATCTCGCCGTTCACTTACTATTACTGCTAAAGCGAGATTCGCGGCGGTCGGAATACCGCAGGGAGGCTATTTCATTGATTCGGTCGTTCATCTGTGCAGGTCTTCTAGCGGTCGCCGTTTGCGCGAGCGCCACCTTACCGTCTGTCGTGGCCGGCTCCGCGCAGAATCACGCTCTCGCAGCTGCTGCGCCGCAATCGGGCTTCGCTAACACTGCGATCGTCGGCGGTGCGCAGCCCGCCGACTGCGAAAATCGCGTGAACGACACCCTTGCAAAGCTGGACGCGTGCATGACGCCGGCGTCGCTTTGGCGCCGGCTATCGCATTTCCAGACCATCGCCGACCAAAATCCGGGGCCCGACGGACACGGCACTCGCGACACTGGAACAGCCGGCTACAAAGCATCCGTCGATTTCGTCGCCGAGCTCATGCGGCAGGCGGGTTATAGAGTCAAGGTTCAGTCGTACATCTTCTTCGCGAACGAACCGAGCGGCACGCCTCGATTCGGCACGGCAAGCTACGGATACACGCTCAACCGTGACTGGCTCGTCGCGAGGCGCTCGGGCAGCGGGTCTCTGACCGCGCCCTTCGAGCTTCCCACCCGCTCTCCGTACGGTTGCTTCACCGCCGACTTTGCCGGGTTCACCCGCGGAGATGTCGCGGTGATACAGCGCGGCGAGTGCGCCGCCGACAGGCAAGTGGCGAATGCACAGACAGCCGGCGCCCGAGCGGTCATCCTCTACACGACGGCCACCGGGCTCTACGCAGCACGCCTAAACAATCCCGCGAACATTCCAGTGATCGGCGCAAGCGGACGGGTCGGGATGGATCTACTGGGTCGGTATCGGTCCGGACGTGCTTCCACCGTGCACATCGACATCCAAATGCGGCTCAGAAGCGGCACAGACTACAATCTCATTGCCGATTCGCCATTCGGTGATGCGAACCACATCGTGGCGATCGACGCGCACCTCGACTCCATTTTCGGCGCGGGCATGTTGGACAACGCGTCGGGCTCCGCGTCTATCCTCGAGACGGCCCTCGATTTGGCAAATACGCCCACGCTCAACCGGCTTCGGTACATTTGGTTCGGAGGCGAAGAGCTCGGCCTGCTGGGCTCGGCCTACTACACCACGCATCTCACGTCGTCGGAGTTGCATCGAATCGTATTTGACGTCGACGCGGATGTCACCGCGACGCCGAACTTTGATATGGAGATCGCCGACCCCGCGTACGCCGAAAACGTCGGATCTTTTCCGGCGAATGTCGTGCCGGAATCGAAAGTCGGCAATGACGCGTTCGCGCACTTTTTTAAGAAGATCGGCATTGTATCTGAGCCGGCGCCGTTTGGCAACTCTGGGACCGACTCGAATTCGTTTGCCCTGGTCGGTGTACCGGATTCCGGCATTCTCACAAGGCAAGATTGCTGCAAAGATGCTTCGGAAGTTCAAATCTGGGGTGGCTTCACCGGTAACTACGAGGGCAACATCCCCAGCTTCGACGGCGGCTGCGTCGATATGCCGGACCTCTGGTGCGACAACCTCTCCAACAACGATCCTTTCGTTTTGGGACTGGCTTCGAAATCGATCGCAAACGTCACGCTCACGCTAGCCAACGACGCGTCCTTGACACGCTAGCTCAACCTTCGCGGCAGTTTAGGAGGTCCGCCTTACGCAAGCGGAGTTCGCACGCAGCTATCGGAATCGAGTATGCCGTTGGCTCGTAGATTCAAGCCTTTGAATTCATACGGCGAAAGGATATACCATACGTGAACTGGCTTCATCAAATTACGACGCGCACGATTGCTGTCGCCGGGTTGGCGGTATGCGGCGCGCTGATCACGTCGGCATCGATGACCGTCGCTTCAACCACCACGCTTAAGACCGTGACGAACTCCGACAAGACCGCTTCGGTGGGTCTTCCCGACGGCTGGAAGCTCGCGAAGGGATCCAACGGCTACATCTACGTAACCGGCCCAAACGATGACCGAATCAATCTTGGAGCGTCAATTGTTGCGAAGAACGCGCCCGCGGGCACAAGCGTCGGCGGCGGCGCCGTGTTCGCACTGCCGTACAGCGCGAGCCTCAAAGATAAGTACACGACGATCGTGCAGATCGGCGCCGCGCAACAAGGTCTTCCGAAACTCCAGCTGACATTCGCCAGCCAGACGCCGACGAAGCTTCCGATGTGCGCTCGGCTTCTCGGCAGCTCGACCGGCGGTGGGCAGTCGAGGAAGTTCGAGGCGGTACTATGCTCGCTCCAGCCCGATTACCTCGGGTTCTACAAGAACATCGTGTTTCTAGCGAATATACCTTCGAATCGTGTGTCACAAGACCGTGCGATCGTTGAACAGATCGTCTCCAGCTACCGGCTGACGCCCGACATGTTCAAGAAATTATTGTCCTCGTATACCCCTCTGCCTCCGCATCCGGCAGCGGGAATCAGTGGCGCCGTGTCTGGTATGGCGCCTTACGAAGATCCGACGAATTCGGATTGTTTTGACTACAACGTGATCCGCGAATCGCCGCCGTGGGAAGTTCCGATGCATTGCGGTGGGACAAAACCCGGATAACGCTTCGCGCAATCACGCTGCGAAACGATCAATCTTGACAGATCCTGTCAACTAAGGCTGATATGATTTGACGGTCTATCCTTTTGACTTGATGAGGGACGCAATCCATGATTACCGGCGTTGATCTGTTCGGATTCACCGTCCGCGACGCGGCAAAGACGATCGCCTTTTACAAAGACGTATTGGGGATGAAGCCGACCGAGGAAAATGCGCAGGGCGCCGAGTTCACACTTGGCGATGGTACGACGTTTGGCGTTTGGCAGCCGGACGACGAACAGTTCCCGATCGGCGCAGGCATCATGTTTGCGGTCCCGGATGCGAAAGCGGCTGTCGAGCAGCTTCGTGCGCGTGGCGCTCAGCTCAGCGATATCATGGAGTCGCCGGTCTGCTTCATGTCGTTCGGCAGTGATCCGGAGGGGAACCGGTTCATGATCCACCAACGCAAGACCTGAGAGAGCTCCCTCGAGTAGGTGCCGGCCTGGCGGAAAATCCGCACGTGTTCGTGAAGAGACCGGGCCACTCGGCGGCGTCAAAGACCGCCAGTCTACAGATATCGAGGAGCACGATGAGACCTATTGTCACGCTGTTGTACGCGTCCGCGTTTGCATTGTTCATCTTTTGCCTCGCCGCTCCAGTCGTTGCCGACGACGACGTCAATATCGCCGGAACGTGGGCCATAAGCGGAACCTTAGGCGATCCCGTTTTCTCTCGCATGTCTCCGGTCTGCGAACTTAAGCAGGACGGAGCCAAGATCCACGGCACGTGCAAGGGCCCGAACGCATCCGGCACCGTCACCGGCGCGGTCGACGGCAAGAAAGTTCTCCTTCAATGGAAGCATGTCGCGACCACCGACCAGGGCATCACCGGCACGACGACGATGACGGGAACGCTGGGCGACGACGGCTTCATTCGCGGAACATACACCGTCTCGATTTTCCCAGACGCCGGCGGAACTTTTTCGGGGCAGAAGGTAAAATAGCCAACGCCCGCCTGATTACCGGCGCGGTCGTGCCGCCATAGCGGCCGGCTCCAGACGACATTACAGTCGCGGCATGAGAACGCGGAACTTCTCGCTAGTGCTCGATAACCGATTGCGCGATCGCAGCTCGATCGGCGATGAGATCGATCGCTGTGATGCGGTCGTCCATCATCGTAAAGCGGAATGCAACGCGCACCTCGCCTTCGTGCATCCATACTGCACCCGGTTTGCCGTCGATAAATACAGATTGCGCAGCACGCGCACGTGTGGAGAACGTCCGGGCAACGGCATCCGCGCCTTCGATACCAGCCTGCAGACGATCATTCTGCCAGTATGCCGCGCCGCCCATCGCAATCACCGCCGCATCCGCGCGAAGCGTCGCTCCCGGATCGAGCAGCGCGAGCAGCGCCGAGAAGTTTCCCGCCCGCGAGGCTGCGAGAAACGCGCGCACGAGTTCGTCGTGCCGCTGCGTCACGGCATCACGGTCGGCGGATGCGCCGCGCACGCGTCGGCGCGCTCGGCTTGCGAGCTGCCGCGCCGCCTCGGGCGTCCGTCCGACGATAGCGGCGATGTCGTCGAAGGGCACGTCGAACATGTCGTGCAGCACAAATGCGACGCGCTCCGCCGGCGGCAGGGCATCGAGCAGGATCAGCAGGGCCACGCCGATCGAATCGGCAAGAATCGCCTCTTCCTCGGGGCGTTCGCCGGGGGCGACTGCTACGATGTCGCGACGCGGATCATCCGGCCCCAAATCCTCGCGCCGGCTTTCGCGCCATTTCAGCGCATCGAGACAGACGCGCGCAACAACGGTCGTGAGCCAGCCTTCGAGATTCGCAAGGTGCTCAACGTCCGCGCGATGGATGCGCAGCCAGCTCTCCTGCAGTGCGTCGTCGGATTCCGCAGCCGATCCCAGTATCCGCTGCGCAATGCGCAGCAAGCGAGGGCGAGCCGCCTCAAAGCGCTCCGCGACGCGCTCCGCATCCTCCAATGCATCCTCTCCCCGGGGTGCCCGTCACGTTTCACCGCGTTCGATCCGTCATAGAGATAGAAGGAGAACGAAATGTTGAAGGACGTGTCCCTAATCATCTATCCTGTTTCAGACCTGGTCAAAGCCAAGCGATTCTTTCGTGAGCTTACCGGCGCCGACCCTTACGTCGATGGACCCCAGTACGTCGGCTACAAGAGCGGCGATATGGAAATCGGGCTCATTCCAGACCGAGAAAAACGCGAATCGAGCGCGCTCGCCTACTGGACGGTGAGCGACATCGCGGCGAGCGTGAAAGCGCTCGTGGACGCGGGCGGCACGGTCGCGCAAAGTATCAAGGACGTCGGCTACGGGCTGTTGGTCGCCAGCGTGAAAGATCCCAACAGCGCGGTCGTTGGGTTACGACAAATGCCGAAGGGGTAAAGGATGTTTTTGGAGCCCACGTCGCCGCAGTCATGCAGCGACCCGCGCTCGCGAGCGCCCGACGTGGGTTCCTTGACGCCGTGCGGTATGATTAATCTCGCGGATCAGCTCAACCAATGATGGGGTACTAGATGAAGAAGTCTGACGACTCGAAGAACAGCAAGTCTCCGTCTCAGCTCATCGACGCGAGAATCGAGGAGCTGGGCGACTGGCGGGGCGAGACACTCTCGAAGATCCGCAAACTCATCAAGCAAGCGGAGCCCAAGGTCGTCGAGGAATGGAAGTGGAGAGGTGTGCCCGTCTGGTATCACGATGGAATGATCTGCACGGGCGAGACCTACAAGGCCGTCGTCAAACTGACGTTCGCCAAGGGTGCGCAACTCAAGGACCCAAAGCGGCTGTTCAACTCCAGCCTTGAGGGCAATGTCCGGCGTGCCATCGACGTGCACGAAAGCGAAAAGATCGACGGGGCCGCGTTAAAAGCGCTCATCCGCGAGGCCATCGCGTTGAACAAGTCCTCGGCCCGCTAGCCCGCTTGCCCGCTAAAGCGCAGGGAGCCGGCACTGCTCAACAGTGCCGGCTTTAGCGCCGGTTCTCGACTACCGATACGTGCTGCTGCACGAACGCCAGCACGACCGCTGCCACATCACGCCAGCCATGATCGATCGTCAAAGCGTGCCCCCGCCCCTCCATCTCGACGATCGGAGGAACAGTGTTGTCTTTTTCGCCGGCAATGATAAGCAGTGGGCCTCGTTGCGGATTGTCCTCGATCTTGGCTTCCGTCCAAGGATTGAGATTCGCCGCCGCCGCCGGCTTTGCCGATCAAAGCCATTTCATCAGGCGCTTTCGTTTACACACCGGCGTAACTCCGGGGCAGTTCGAACGTGAGTACAGAATGCGCCGACCAATGACGTGCTTCAGTTCTCACCTACAATCCGCTAGGTCGGACTACACCGCTCTCAGAGCACCGTTCGGATGACACCGGTGACCACGCGTTGCTGCATCGCCGGCGGCGGCCCGGCGGGAATCATGCTCGGCTATTTGTTGGCGCGTGCGGGAATCGATGTGGTTGTGCTCGAGAAGCACGCCGACTTCTTTCGCGATTTTCGCGGCGACACGATCCACCCGTCGACGCTCACGGTGATGCAGGAGCTTGGGCTGCTCGACGATTTCTTGAAGCTGCGGCACTCGGAAGTCCGGACATTGTCCGTCAACGTTTCGGGCGAAGTGGTGACGATCGCGGACCTATCACGTGTTCCAGGCCCATGCAAATTCGTGATGTTCATCCCGCAGTGGGATTTCCTCAAGTTTCTCGCCGAGCATGCACGGCGTTTTCCGGGGTTCCGGCTGCTCATGGAAACCGAAGCTCGCGAACTCGTCATCGAAGACGGGCGCGTGGTGGGACTCCGCACGCTCTCACACGGCCAAGAGATGATCGTGCGCGCAGATTTGACGGTGGCTGCCGACGGACGGACATCGATCCTCCGCGAGCAATCCGGATGCGAGGTCATCGAGATCGGCGCGCCGATCGATGTGTTGTGGCTGCGTCTTTCGAAGAAAGCCGGCGATTCAAGTCAGACGTTCGGTAACGTCGTCGCGGGCGGCATTCTTGTGGCGATCGATCGCGTTGATTACTATCAATGCGCGGTCGTCATCAAAAAGGGCGCGTTCGACGAGATGCGCAGCCGCGGATTGGAAGCGTTCCGGGCATATATCGCGACGATCGCGCCATTTCTCGCCGATCGGGTTGACGAGTTGCAAAGCTGGGATGACGTCAAACTCTTGACCGTGGCGGTGAACCGCCTGAAGCAGTGGCACCGGCCGGGTCTGCTCTTCATCGGCGACGCCGCGCATGCCATGTCGCCGGTCGGCGGAATCGGGATCAATCTCGCGATCCAGGACGCGGTGGCCGCGTCGAATCTCCTCACCGATGCATTGCGCCATGGCGCGCCAACAGATGCCAATCTCCAGAGCGTCCAGCACCGCCGCGAACGGGCGACGCGTCAAACGCAAGCGATGCAAGTCTTCTTGCAGGAACGGATCCTGAATTGCGTGCTCAACACCAGCAACAAAATACGGCTACCGTGGTTTCTCCGGCTCTTCAGGATTTCGGCGCTGCGCAGGATCCCCGCTCGTATCATCGGCGTCGGCTTGCTTCCCGAGCACGTGCAAACGAGCGAAGATCAGCACTAGAGCGCCGTGGCGGGCCAGAAACTGTATGTCGGTCACGGCGAATTGAGCGCGGCTTGCAGGCCGCGAAGGGCAGCCCGAGCTGCGGAATTTCCGCCGAGCTTGACGTGGAGATCGAGTGCTCGCAGGTGTAATAGTGGACCACCGGCTCCACGCGAGAGCTCGACGGCCTCCTCGCTGTACGCACGCGCCTCGCGTTTGCGATTCAGGGCGGCAAGCGCGGTCGCTTCTGCAAACTTTGCACGGCCGAGTAGACGCGGCCAGTCGCGCAGTTGGACGCCCAAGGAGTGCGCCCTCTCCGCCGCACGGTCCGGTTGCTTGAGCAGGGCCCAGGCTTCAGCTTCGGAGATTGCGAGCGCCTGTGAAATTGAGAATGGATCGCAGGGCAACGCGCGAGCGGCCTTGATCCATCCCAAGGCCGCATTGCCGTCTCGACGATGGATTTCGATACGAGCGAGGTTCGAAAACACGATGAGGCGATCGAGAGTGCTCCCGAACAAGTCGATGAGCGCCCACGCCTCTAATGCGAAGTGTTTAGCCTCGTCGAAGCGACCCAACGTCAATAGATGAGCCGACATCATCTGCATTCCAACGCGCAGGCTTCGCACATCGCCGTTGCGGCTGCTCGCTTCGGCGATCTTGGCCGCCTCCTCTAGAGCTATAGAAACTTGATCGGCGCGCAACGCGCGGATTCCCGAGGCTCGTATTGCGGCATCGACTGCCAAACGCGTGCCCCCGAGCCTCTCGCGTGCAACGATCGACAACGCTTCTTCAATAATCGCGAGCGAACGCACATCATCGCCTTGCTCGAACAGGATCGAAGCTTCCGCGATCAGAGCCTTGACGAGTGTTTCCGCGAAGCCGTCATCGTGCGAGTTATCGTGGCGCAGACGTTCAATCAGATGATTTCGAGCGGATGCAGCTGCAGGCTTTCCTTGGCAGTGCGCCGCCTCAAACTCCGCAAGATCGCAGTTTGCATTCAAGACATTCTTCAATCGGTTATCGGCGACATCTGCAAGCAGAGCCCGGGCCTGCCCCGTCGTACTGCGAGCTTCTGCAAATGAGCCGAGCTCTGTCTGCAGCTCCGCACATAAGCAAAGCGCGCGAATCGCCCGCCGCGGATCACCGCCGTCGCGTGCGAGGGCAAATGCCACGTCGCATGCGCGCTCGAACTGGCCACTGTCGCGAAGTGCGCCGATCGCAATGAAGGGCGCTTCGTTTTGGGCGATCCCATTGAGTCCTTTGTTGACGCTGGTCTGCAGGGAGAGGCGGTCTTCGAGCGCGTCTGTAAATCGCTCCCGCGCTTCCCGGAGGTCTCGGTAGAACTGGCTGCGCGATAGACTCATGTCGTAGGCAATGGTCGCGTGACCTTCACGTTCGATGTCGCTTTTGCGCAGGACGGTAAAGCGGCGCCGTTGTTGGTCGGACTCCGAGCTGAGCTCCTCCAGGAGCAGCGTGATGATGCTCGGGAGTTCGTCGGCAAACTCCCCGCGCCGCCGCGAATCTTGGCTCGGCGTAACCTTGCTGCTGGCTTCCTCAACCAGAGGATGCCGCGCTAGGGCATGGCGATTGCGAACGTTGTTTAGCAGCGTTACCGCCGCGCGCCTCCGAATATCGCTCTCCCGCATCGCTTACTCGCCTTCCTCAATTGAGGCCGCCAAAGAAGAAGACCGAGTTTCTTGGCGGTCCTAGCAACAACCCGCCGAATTTGAGACTAAGATGGGACTTTCTCGGCTGGGAGAAGCGCCGCGCAAGTTTAAGCTCTAGACCGCGGACTTAGCAACGTACACGTTTTCGAGGAGCTTTGCATGCTTATGCGTTTGCCAACAGTAACACGACTCGCGCTGAGCGCGCCTCTTCTCGTTGCGTTGTTAACTGCTTGCTCCGGCTACGAGCCGACAAACGCCGTCAACGAACCGAATCGAGCTTTCGGAGACCAGTCGGGGCCGCGAGTGATCGCGAACTACCGGCCGATGGTCGCGATCGACGGTGCACGATCCGTGCTTCCCGAGGGATTCAAACCCAATGCCATCCGGCCTGGTTGGATGAAATCGCCTCCTGTGGGGAACGATCTTCTGGGCCGCGCGCACATCGCGGTCGCGCAATTTGGCGGCTCGACCGTCCTATGGTTCTTCCTCAACAATCGAAACGATAAGCCTCCGATCGATTGCGAGCCGGCTTCGTCCACTAACGGGATCGCCATCGATCGGACCGGGAATCTCTGGGTGCCGGATGGACGCGCGAATACGACAACCGAATACGCCCGGAACTGTGGCGGCCCAAAATTGACGATTCCGGACCCGACGGGCGAACCGGCCGATGTCGGGTTCGATAGCACGAACCGCGTTTATATTCTGAACTTGAACAACGTGAGCGGACCGCCCACCGTCCAATATTACAACAGAACGAACGGCGCTCAACTTGGCACGCTCAGCGATCCCTCGTTCAACATTCTTTTCGGCATCGGCACCGACAGCCTGGGCAACGTCTTCGTATCAAACCTGACCCCCAATAACGTCGGCATCGTCATCGAGTTTCCGCACGGAAAAATGCCCGGCTCTCAGCTCTCGGGCGTACATCTGGGACTGCCGGGTGCGCCCACATTCGATAGCGCGAACAACTTGATCATCACCGATTGGCTCCATGAAACCATCGACGTGTTCACGCCGCCGTACACTGGATCACCAACGACCGCGCCGCTCATGGGATCGTCGATCTGGTGCAAACTCAACCACGATCAGATCCATCTCTTCTGCGGCGACGCCGACAACGGATCGATCGACGTCTATGGCTATCCGGCGAACGCGTACAAATATAGCTATACGTCAGGCCTATCGCCAGATGCACTCGTTACGGGCGTCGCGCCGGATCCCGCCGCGGAGTACGGAATGTAAAGCTCGACGTCGCCGCCACTGGACGGCGACGCCTTCGCGCAGTCCGGTCTCGCAAGCTTCGTGCTACGTTGCCTGCGCGTTTTCAATCACCGAGGTCCATTTCGGGTCCGGCGAAGCGTCCGCGGCGTAGTTGTCGTGCCAGTTCCACCATTCGTACGGCGGCGTTTGCGGATAGCCCGCAGGCGAGTCTTCCCACTCTTCCTGGCGTCCGAGTGGTGTCGCGTCGAGGTAGCTCCAGGTGCTCCCCATCACCTCGTCGCCGCGGCTGTTGATAAAGTAGGTTCGGAAAACGTTGTCGCCGTCGCGGAAAAACACGTTGTGGCCATGCCACTCGTCCACGCCGAAGTCTTTGTCAAAGCTGTCGGTAATCGTGTACCACGGCATCTCCCAGCCCATCCGCGCCTTCACACGCTGAATGTCCGCTTGCGGCGCGCGCGAGGCGTACGCGAGAGTGGTGTTCCGCGCGTTCAGATGGGCAAGGTGAGCGACCTGGTCGGCCCCGAGCGAGCAGCCTCGACAAGCATGATCGGGCCATCCGAAGACATCGGGTTCGAGAAACGCGCGGTACACGATAAGTTGACGGCGTCCGTCGAACAAGTCGCGCAGTCCTACCTTGCCGTTGGGGCCGTCGAATACGTACTCTTTGTCGACGCGCATCCACGGCATTCGCCGGCGCTCCGCGGCCAGCGCGTCTCGGGCACTGGTCACGGCCTTCTCCTTGGCCAGCATCTGTTCGCGGGCGGCTTCCCATTCCTGCGGCGAAACGATTGGGGGTGTTTTCATTGTCATCGCGATCAGCCTCCGCACTTCAGTTAAGTAGTTGGTGTTGGTCTAGCCGTCCGCTTTCTCATCCAGTGTGCCTTCACCACACGCTTTCAGTCGTCCGAGCCAGTGCTCCCAACCCTGCGCGTGTTTGTCTGCTTCTTCTTCGTCGACGAAACCGATATGCTTAAGGCGAACCAACGTCGCCTTTCCCTCCGGTATGAGGTCGATTGTAACCTCCGTGCGCGCGTCGAGCGGATCGTTTTTGAAATCCCACGAAAATGCTATTCGTGACGGCGGATCGTATGTGGTGATCTCTCCGACGGCAATGAGGTCGCCACCACTCTCGCGTTCGAAATGAAACTCGATGTTTCCGCCGACCCGTGGTTCCAGGATCTCAACCGGCATCCAGCGCGCAAAATCTTCGCGCGATGAAAGTAATCCAAAGACGCGCTCGCGTGGAGCTTGAATGCGGATCTCGCGTTCGACCACGAATGTTTTTGTAGTCATAGCTTGCCTTTCCGGGTTTGATTCTCGGCACTTACCTTGAGTTGCTCGAGCGCGCGTTCCCAAAACGTATCCAGATAGGCGCGCATCTTTGCGATACCATCAGGGCTGATCTGGTAGATGCGGCGAGCGCCGGACTGACGATCGTGCACGAGGCGCGCCTCCTTCAGCACGCGCAGGTGCTGCGACACCGCTGGCCGGCTAATCGGAACGCGGCTCGCCAAGTCAACAACCGCGAGTGGTCCGCGCATCAGTTGTTCGAGAATGGCGCGCCGGGTCGGGTCGCCCAGGGCGTCAAACGCCTTACCGTAAGCCTTCACTTACCGTAAGCTATCACGAACCGTCAAACCTGTCAATACCAGCGCGTCGAGTTCTCTAGTGTCCGCGTGCGGCGGACTGCAAAACGGAGCCGCCGTACCTGCGGCGCCACAACACGGCGAGTCGTTGGTAGACGTGGCGAGCAACCCACCGGCCATCGTCGAAATTCCGGGGGTTCCAACCATCCCGAACTAGATCGCTTCCGACTTGGCGGGGAACGAGTGGATCGCCGGGGACGGTCCATCGATCCTGGTGAGCATCAACGAGCAGACGCACGCGATGACGCAGTATGCGCTTCCGAACCAAAACAGCCGGTCCATATGCGATCGCGTTGGGACCAAACCATACCGCGATGTGGTTCACGGAGATGGGGAAAGGCATAATTGGGCGGATCAGCGTATCGAGCCACGCGATCACGGAGTACACGCTTCCCGCCGGAAGCCAACCGTTTCAAATCACAACGGGTCCCGACGGCGCGCTTTGGATCACGGACTACGCCGGCAAGGGAATTGGAAGACTGACCACGAGCCTCCACTTCACGGCGTTCGCCTTCAGCAAAACATACTTCTTGGAGGGCAATACGAGCGCGTCGGACGGCGGCATTTGATATACCGGTTCCTCGCCCGACTTCGCCGGTGAAACAGGTGTGGCTCCATGACCGCGGTGGCACGAGAGTAGCACGTTTCATCGTCAACCGCGCCTCGGATTTGTGATTCACCGAACAAGCGGATGCCATGATCGGGCGCTTCAGCATATCGTCGCACACTTTGAGCCGCTATGCGCTGCCGTCGGGCTACACCGCTCCGCTGGGCATCGCCCTCGGCAAACTCTGCCCAGATTTGAACCACGCACAGCGCGCCGGCTCGCTGTAGGCGTCAAGCGTGCGTCATCGTAAAAAAATGGGAACGGCGACGGCCGATCCCATTTCTTTCGTATAGCTCAGACGACGTCAGGGCTTTGCCGCCGGATTGACCGCGATGCCGATGGTGATAATAAAGCCGTCAGTAATCGACTTCATGAACTGACCGCCGGGATACGTGTATTTGTACCCTCCCGCCAGACCTATGTTACTTGCGGCCCAGAGCGCTTCGCCGCTTTTCTTCATCGCGAACGACACCGGATCCGTTCCAGTCATGAGCAGTGTCGTGGCCGTTGGCGAGCCAAGCGAGCCGCCCGAAGGCGGCGCGTAGGTATAAATAGCTGGGACCAACTGGTCATCGATCAGAATCTTGCCGCTTAGCACTTGAACGCCGCCGGGGAATTGAATGGTGTTTTTCACGCTCAGTGTTGTAATCGAGGTCGCACTGCAACCACCGGAAACCTCGCCGACGAGAGTGTTGCCGCTCGAGTTTTGACCGTCAATGAAAAGCCTGCCTGAGGCATCGAACGCGTCAAAGTCGACCCGACTCCAAATAGGATCGCTAACGGTTGCGCACGGCACCGTCGAGCCATTGGCAAAGAAGCTTACGCTGCCCGCGCCGCCCGCGACCGATTGAACGTTCGCGACGCCGACGATCCCAGTCTGGCTGACCGCAACGTCCGACGGGTATTGACCGGCATCATTCAACGTCAGCTTGGACGACGTGTAGGGTTTTGCGTAGACGAAGATATTGCTTTCAAGTGTATTCGCGACGTAGAGATTCTCGGCCGCGTCCGTGGCAAGACCTTGGGGCTCGCTCAGACCGATTGTGAGGAGCGCGTTCAACTGGCCATTGCGACCGTACACGCTAACGGTGTTGAATGCGATTTCGGAAATGATGGTCTCATTGCCGTGCAGTGCGTTCACGCCGGCGACGTTGACAAAGCCTTTACGGTGGGTCGGCGGAACATTCGGCAACCACAGGCTACGCGGCACAATGCTCGTGCTCGTATCATGGGTCACTCCGATGGTGTGAACGGACTGGCCCAGCCGTGTCACCGGCGCATTCGCTGCCGGAAACTGCGCGCCGCCTCCGGAGCAGCCCGTGAGTAGCGCCGCGGCGGCCGCGCTACTAAGCCAGAATGCGAAGCGAGAAGATATACGCATGGGACGAGTTCTCCGAATCTTCTAAAAGAATTGAAGGAAGAAGGGTCATCTTACCGAGGTATTGCGGCCGGATTGACCGCGATGCCGATCGGCGTCACGTACCTTGAGTCATCGAACGACTTGACGAGCAGGCCGCGGGGATACGAGTATTCGACTCTTCCCGCTGCTATACCGGAATGTGCGATCCAAATGTGTTCGCCGTTCTTCATAATCGCGAAGCTCACCGGAAGCCAATTGCCACCGGCTGTGAGCGTCGTCGTAGCGATTGGTTGGCCGAACGATCCGTTCACTGGAGGCGCGAAGGTATAAATCGTCGGTGTGTTGGTTCCTAAGGGGCCACCCGGGCCCACCTGGTCCTCGATGAGGATGTTGCCGTTATACACCTGGACGCCGCCGACCAAGAAAATGGTGACTCCAGCACTCAGTGTCGCAATCGACGTCGCTCCGCAACCTCCGGAAATCTCGCCGAGGAGCGTATCGCCGTTCCGGTCAAAGCCGTCCAAGAAAAGGTTTCCGGAAGCGTCGAATGCGCTGAAGTACATTCCGCTCCAATTGGGATCGGTGATGGTCGCGCACGCGGACGTGGAGCCCTTAGCGTAGATGCGTACGGCGCCGCCAGTGCCCGCCGTCGACTGGATGTTCGTGACCCCGACAACCCCGGTGTTGCTGACCGCAACGTCCGTCGGGTACTCATCGGAATCATCGAGCGTCAGCCCTATCGATCGATAGGGCTTGGAATAGACAACGACGTTGTGAAGTTGTGCATTCGCGACGTACAGAGTCTCCGCCGCATCAGTGGTGAGGCCTTCGGGTTGGCTCAGGCCGGTGGAGAGGAGCGCGTGCCGGCGGCCGTCGGCGCCGTACACACTAACCGTGTTGGTGTTTGAGTCGGAAACGATGGTCTGATTGCCGTGCAGCGCGTTCACAGCGGCGACATCGACGAAGCCTTGCTGATGGGTCGTGGAAACGTTAGACAGCAGCATGCTCGCCGCATGGGATCGAACGCTTCGAGAGTTTTGGCTCAGCGGAGTGAGCGGCGCATTTGTCGTCGGGATCTGCGAGCCGCCTCCGGAGCAACCCGCGATTAACGCGACTATTGCTGCTCCGCTTAGAAAGAAGCCAAATTGCGAGGGTATACGCATGGGACGGGTTCTCCTAAAGTCATATGATACTTGAACTAGGAAACGCAGAGCCTACACTTTCGTCGGCCGCCGAGTCATTATCTGCCCGCGAAGGGAAGAGGTCCAGGTACACCATGCGAATATCCACACAAATATCTATACAAATATCCATGCAATAGGGCTGTCGACTGGAGGGAGGATGGAAAGCGCCGGTCGACCCCACTTCGGGGCGCTGCTCAGGCAGTTTCGCCTCAACGCAGGGATGACTCAGCAAGAGCTCGCCGAGCGGGCGCGGCTGAGCGTGCAGGCCATCGGCCTGCTCGAGCGTGGAGAACGGACGAGGCCACAACGGGAGACGGTGCTCTTGCTCGGGCGCGCGCTTGAGCTGTCGCCGGAAGGTGAAGCGCTCCTGGGAAGTGCCGTCGGCATCGCACATCCGACCCACCAACGCAATCGCAGTGAGGCCCTGAACGCATCACTGTTAAGGATCGTACGCCTCGATACGCAAGCCCCGAAACACAATCTCCCGCAGCAACTGACATCCTTTGTTGGGCGGAAGCGCGAGGTCGAAGAGATCTCTGAGCTCGTGCGCGAACACCGACTCGTCACAATTGTCGGCTCCGGTGGGGTCGGCAAGACGCGCGTTGCGCTCCAGCTCGGGAGCGATGCGCTCGACGGTTGTCCAGACGGCGTGTGGTTGGTCGACCTCGCCCCACTTGCGGACCAAGCCCTAGTGGCGAACGCGATCTCGACTGCCCTCCAACTTCCTTCCACCGCCGGGTCCGCGCTTTCTGCTGTCGTAGCGTACCTCAAGGCGCGTCGGCTGCTGATGATCCTGGACAACTGCGAGCACGTGATCGCTGGGGCTCGCGACGCCACGGCCAGAATCGTGCAGTCGTGCCCATACGTACGCATTTTGTCGACCAGCCGAGAGCCGTTGGACGTCCCCGGCGAACGGGCATATCGTTTGCCGTCGCTCGCGGTTCCACCCGATTCGAGCGGGAGTGCGCAGGTTGCATTGTCGTACGGCGCGGTCGCGCTATTCGTTGATCGTGGGCTTGCAGTTGATGCAAACTTTGCGCTGACCGACGACAATGCGCCAGATGTTGTCGAGATCTGCCGTCGGCTGGATGGCATTCCGCTAGCGATCGAACTCGCCGCCGCTCGCGTGGAGATGCTCGCGCCCCGCCAGATCGCTCAACGGCTTGACCAGCGCTTCCGTTTGCTCACCGGCGGCGACCCAACGGCTCTGCCGAGGCATCGGACGATGACCGCCTTGATCGGCTGGAGCTATGACCTCCTGACCCCGCGCGAGCAGAAATTCTTCGAGTCGCTTTCGGTTTTCGCAGGCGGCTGCACGCTCGACGCGGCGACTGCAGTTTGCGCCTCCGATCGCGAAGGCGAGATCGAGGTGATCGACCTCATCGCGTCGCTGGTGTCGAAATCGTTGGTCGTCGCCGAAATGGTCGGCAATGAGCAGCGGTATCGTCTATTAGAAACGTCGCGACAGTACGCGCGCGACAAGCTGATGGCGCGCGGCGAGCAGGAGCAGGTAACGCGTCGTCATGCGATCGTCTACTCGGAGTTGGCGCAGCGGCTCGAACGCGCGTGGGATACTACGCCCGATCGAGCGTGGTTCTCGGAGGCGCACGTTGAGTTGGAGAACTGGCGCGCCGCTCTGGAGTGGGCGCTTGGCGCACGACGCGATGTGGTCATGGGTCAACGCCTTGCCGCTGCGCGGAAGGTGATGTGGCTAAGCTTCTCGCTGGTCGAGGGACGGCATTGGGTTCGGGCGGCACTCGAACTGGTCGATAATGCCACCCCGCCCGATTTGGTGGCGCGGCTCGAACACGCCGAGGCCGACGGCGCTCAACAATTCGGCGAACGCGACGTGTCGTTGGCCGCGGCCGAGCTTGCGCTCGTGCGGTATCGCGAGGTCGGTGATGCGCGCGGAGTCGCTCAGGCGCAGAGCTTGGCGGGCCGATCGCTGGCGCTTCTTGAGAGACATGCGGAGGCAGAGCCGCTGCTGCGAGAGGCCTTGGAGGCAGCGCGCACGCTGGGCGATCGCAGGCTGGCCGCCGAGGTTTTGCAGGTGATCGGATGGACTCGGTCCGCGGTCGGTGACTTCGCCGGGGCTCGCGCGAACCTCACCGAAGCGCTTGGGCTCGCGAAGGTACTTGGCGCCGAGTTCTTTGCGGTCTCCGTAGCCGCAAGTCTTGCCGAGAACGAGTATGATGCCGGCGATTCGGAAACAGCCCTGCGCCTCACGGTCGATGTGCTCGCGACCCACCGTGCACTGAACTCCTCGCCAACGGCGCCCGGCATCGCCGCCGCTCTCGCCAACATGGCGACGTACTGTGTCGCGTTGGGTCGGTTCGATGAGGCGCGAGCGCATGCAAACGAGGCGCTCGAACTTGCGCGTGGGCTCCGGCTCGTCGCGCTGGTGGCTCTCTCGTTGCGGCACATTGCCCTGGTGCTCATGCTGGCCCCGCAGTCACAACGCGGACGCACGTCCGACGAGTACTCGGGCGCCGCTCGGCTCTTCGGCTACCTCGACGCCCACCTCGCCACGCTAGCCCCGGCGGACTTTGGTTTGCAGCGCGAATATGATCGCGCGCTCTCCGTGCTTCGCGGTGCGATTGGCGAAGATAATCTTACGAGTCTGATGGCCGTCGGCGCAACGATGACCGAAGATGAGTCGATCGACCAGGCCCACGCGATCCGCTGACACCTCGGTTTTTGTAGCCGGCTCGGCAGCCTGTGGTGCAATCGGAAGTCAATCGTGGTGACCAGACTGGGCGATTGCTATTGGACCGTCACACTTACGTCGATCGAATTGCCGAGTCTATCGCGTACGTGAATCGAGCACGAGCCCACACCTTGCGCAGTGACGACGAACGAATTGGATTGATTACCAGCGCTCACTGTCGCGATGTTTAGGTTCGAGCTCTTTGCGGTGAATGAGCCCCCTTCGTACTGCGTCTCGTGGATTTGAATGGTCTGCGACTGGCCAACGCCGGAAAGAACCACGGAATCGGGCTTTGAGGTTAGAACGTGCGTTAAGGCAACCAAAATTCGTCCTTGCACGTCAGCGATCCACATGTTTCCATCTGGTCCGGCATTCAGATACTCTGGCACCGCGTCGGCGAACGGCGGCAGTATCGGCGGCGTAAAGGTCTTTGTGGCGATGATAAATTGCCGGAGCAGATAGTTGCCGGTCGCCGCGTCTTGGTCATCGAACCACATCGAGCTGCCGGAAAACCCCTCGCTAATATAATGGGGACCCTTGTCCGAAACTGGCACCGGATACTCAGTGATGTTGCCAACCCGATCTACCACTCCGATCTTGTTCGCTTGGCTCTCCGCGAAGTAAAGATTCCCGTCCGGTCCGAGAGCAATACCAGCGGCCCCGCTATTCGGCGTGGGGATTTCAAAAAGTGTAAACTTTCCGCGCGGGGTGACGAAGCCGATTTCGTTTGTGCCCGGATCGGTGAACCACACATTTCCATCAGGGCCACCGATGAGACCACGCAGTGAATGGTGATGTTTTGGATGTGGTAGCGGATAGTTAGTCATCACGCCGTCAAGCGTCACCTTTTCGACAGACCTGCGGTCTCCCGCAACCCAGATATTTCCGTCGGGGCCGCTCGCAAGGCCGGCGTTTGGGTCGAACGGGATTTGATATTCGGTGAGTTTTCCGGACGTAGTAATTCGACCGATATCCGGGCCGAATGTGTTGCGAGCCTCGGCAAACCATAACGCCCGATCGGGACCTTCGATTATTTGAACCGGAGCTTGGGAGACAAAATATTCCACAATCGTGCCGTTCATGTCGACGCTGCCAACGACACCCTGCCCTTGCGTGAACCACATCTTTCCGTCTGGACCTTGGGTGATACCCATTGTTTGGTGCAACGGCTGCGGAGCATATGTAACCCAAAGTGAACCGTCGCCTTTCTGAACAATTTGATGCTGTACGCCCGCGCCATGCGAAACCGGCGCGCTTTGTCGAAGCGTTGGTACTTGACCGCACCCGGCAAGTGCAAAGGAAACAATGACGACGAAGATCGCTTTGCGCATCTCGATGTACTCCCGCGACTGGAAACGGAGCAAGCCTGCTTCGGCGCTGGCACGCGTGAAAACTGCTCGAATCCGGGGTGAACTATCCGCGCCGTCCGGCCAGTGTCACAGCGCCTACATGATTTCGGATGCTAGGAAAAGAACGAGGCCGAGCACAAGCGGGATGCACACGGATTGCCTAACTGCGTGTTGGGCTCGGATGTTCGACTCGGTACGTTCGCAACCAGACATGGGGTAAAGAAGCAAAGTGGAATCGTTATCTTCCGAAACGGTGCGCACTCTGAAGCTGCATGCAAATGATATTCGCCAAGGCATTATTCGATCGTTAGTGGCGGCCGGTTCGGGCCATTCGGCTGGACCACTCGACATGGCGGACGTTTTCGCAGCCCTCTACTTTCACATCTTGCGCCATAATCCGTTGGACCCCGAATGGGTGGACCGCGATAGATTACTCCTATCATGTGGGCACATCGCACCCGTACGCTATAGCGCGATGGCGTACGCCGGCTATTTTCCAATCGAAGAATTGACGACACTGCGCAAATTTGGTTCGCGATTGCAGGGCCATCCCGAGCGCATGCGCCTCCCAGCGCTTGAAACTACCTCGGGACCGCTTGGCGAGGGACTCGCTCAAGGCGCGGGAATGGCTTTGGCGGCGAAAATGGACGAGGCGCAATGGCGTACTTATGTCGTCACGTCCGACGCCGAACATCAATGCGGTCTGCATTGGGAAGCCGTCATGACGGCGGCTAAATTCAAGCTCGACAACCTCACCTGTATCATAGATCGGAACTTCATTCAAATCGACGGAAGCACCGAAGATGTCATGCCTCTTGAGCCGCTAGCGGAGAAATATCGGGCCTTCAATTGGGAAGTATTCCAATGCGACGGCAACGATATCGCCGAATTCATCACAACGATGGAAAAGGCCAAAGAGGTTCGCGGCAAACCACAGGTCGTGATCGCGCACACGCTGCCCGGCAAGGGCGTCGCATTTATGGAGGGAGACTACCGCTGGCATGGTAAGCCGCCCGATCGACGACAGGCCGATGAAGCGCTGAGCGAATTGTCGGCGCAGCGCGAGTTGATGGTGAAGCATGACGGATAGTGCGCGCCGTTCGCAAACGAGTGAGATGCAGCCGCTGCATCTAGTCGACCTCGAGACCGCGAAACTAGAACTCGTTGCGACCCGGGACGGATTCGGCGAGGGTTTGATTGCGGCGGGCCGGGCAAACCCGCAAGTCATCGGTATCTGCGCAGACCTCTCGGAATCGACTCGCATGGAGGGTTTCAAAACCGCGTTTCCGCTGCGATATATCGAGATCGGTGTGGCGGAACAAATGCTTGCAGCCATGGCATCAGGTCTGGCTGCTGTTGGTAAGATCCCGTTTATCGCGAGCTACGCGATGTTCGATCCGGGCCGCTCGTGGGAGCAAGTCCGGACGACGATGGCGCTGAACGAGATGAATGTCAAGATCGTCGGCGCTCACGCAGGCGTCTCGGTCGGGCCGGACGGCGCGACTCACCAAGCCATCGAGGACATCGCGATCATGCGGGTCATCCCGAAGATGACCGTCGTTGTGCCATGCGACGCCATTGAGACGCACAAGGCAACGGTCGCGGTCGCCGAACGCTGGGGACCGACATATTTGCGCTTCGGCCGTGAAAAATCCGCGATCGTAACGACGAAACAGACGCCGTTTGAAATCGGCAAGGCTCAGACGTTTCGCGCCGGCAACGACGTCGCCATCGTGGCCTGTGGAATTCTCGTCTACAATGCGCTACAAGCCGCGCGAGAATTGGCCGCGCACGATGGCGTCGAGTGTCGCGTCATCAACAATCACACCATCAAGCCAATGGATGAGCAGGCGATCGTCAAAGCCGCCCGAGAGTGCAGGGCCATCGTGACCGTCGAAGAGCATCAAGTTCACGCGGGCATGGGCTCGCGAATAGCGGAGATCACCGCGCAGAGTCATCCGATACCGATCGAATTCATCGGCGTACAAGATCAATTTGGTCAATCGGGAACGCCCGCCGAATTGATAGAGCACTATGGGATGGGCACTGAGTCCATAAAGAATGCTGTCCGACGCGTGCTCAAGCGCAAACCCGGATCATGAGAAATAGAATCCCTCGCGGAGCGGCGTTTATGTCGATGCGCCACGCGCCGTTTCTCTGTCGGCGCCCGCCTTCGTGCGCGTGATTGCCGTCCTGCGTGAGATGAGCATGGATTTGGGCGCGAGCATCCCCCGAGCGCGCGCAACTTCGTAGGCCGCGTTGTCGGCGGCTATATTCGAGAGCACGATAACGACTTTCGGCACCGGATCGGCGGCCGCTGATGTTGCGTGGCTCGTCGCCGGTCAAGCAACTGGTCACAACCAAACTACCGAACATCGGAAAACCCGCGATCCTATATAGGACGCGGGTTTGAGCTTGGAGATGAGGGGACTCGAACCCCTGACCCCTTACATGCGAATTACAAATGGCCCGTTCCGGCGTGACCGCTAGAACGCTTAAGAATCGGGCCATTGCGAGCAAACAATGAGGACGGCGTATGGAATCCGCTCGGGATCTGATCCGCCCCGACCTCCCCGCACGACAGCCGCACGCGAGACTGCTACTATGGCATCATAGCATTGGTCGTTGCCAAATGGGAGCCAACCATGAACGTTTCGAGAGCCAGGTTTTTCGCCGCGGTTGCGGTTCTGACCGCACTGGGCCTCGCGGCCGCGTGGATTCCGCCGGCACGCGCGGCGATAGAAGCGGTGATGTCCTGTGCGAAGTCGACGCCCTGTCTCGAATGGGATAATAGCATGAGCGGTGACGCCGTCAAAGGCGTCTCGACCAATGGCAACGCGTTGCACGGCCAGACGAAATTCAAGAGCGCGGGGAAGACCGCGGGAAGGGCCGGCGTGTTTGGCGAGGATCTAAGCACGTCTGGGAATCTCGACGCCGGCGTCAGCGGCGTGTCGAAAAACGGCGCCGGCGTCGTCG
>DATCBN010000014.1 GCA_036511855.1 Candidatus Eremiobacteraceae bacterium
CTCTCCGAATTCCGCGTCGAAGGCGTCGACACCACAATCCCGTTCTTCCGTCTCCTTATCGACGACGACGAATTCAAGCGCGGTGATTACACGACCCCAACCGTCGAGCGCTTCGTTCGCCACAACGGCGAAGCGCTAAAGGAAGCATACGCAGTCTCCGCCGTTGAGCAGGAACAACCGCCGGGCGAGTTTGCTGAAGAGATCACCGTAGAAGTCAACGAAAAACGATTTGCCGTGAAAGTATACGGTCTCGGACGTGACGCCTCTGCGGCATCGGCCGGCCCGGGCGTCCGCCGCACTGCGCGATTCAAGAGCCCGAAGAAGATCGCGGCCGACGGCAAGAGCGTGATCGCACCCATGCACGGCCTCATCGCCGAAATAAAAGTTTCGCCGGGCGACGAGGTGACCGACGGCCAAGTGATCGCGGTCATCGAAGCCATGAAGATGATGAATGAGGTCGTCGCCCATCGCACAGGGACCGTGAAGAGCGTGGATGCGAAATCGGGCGACACTGTGGAGATGGGCGCCTCGATCGTCTCCTTCGCGTGAGCCTTTTGAACGTTTGACCGAGCCCGGACTCGACACGCAGCCCGCGCGCTACGGAGGCTGAACAAGGCGCGACACGAACCATCCCGCATGAAGCGTCGCATCACCGAGAGCGGCATCGAAATCGAGCCGCGCTATTCCGCAGCCGATGTCGCCGATCTCGATCTCGCTCATCAGCCCGGCCCCGGCGAATACCCGTATGCGCGCGGCATTCAAAAAGACATGTACCGGGGCCGGCTGTGGACGATGCGCCAATACGCCGGATTCGGCTCGGCGAGAGAATCCAATGCCCGTTACCGTTACTTGCGGTCGCAGGGACAGTCCGGTCTCTCCGTCGCGTTCGACTTGCCCACCCAGATGGGGATGGATTCCGATGCGCCGCGAGCGCACGGCGAAGTCGGTCGGACGGGCGTCGCGATCTGCACCGTGGCCGATATGGAAGCCCTCTTCGCGGACATCCCGCAGGATGACGTGAGCGTTTCCATGACCATCAATGCGCCGGCCTCGATTCTGCTGGCTCTTTACCTCGCGGTCGCCCGGCGCCGCGGCGTGCCGTTCGGCAAACTCTCCGGCACGTCGCAAAACGATATCCTCAAAGAATACGCGGCGCGCGGCACGTACATCTATCCGCCTGCGCCCTCCATGCGTTTGGTCACCGATCTCATGCGCTACTGCGCCGATCACGTGCACGGTTGGAACACGATCAGCGTCAGCGGCTATCACATACGGGAGGCCGGCGCCACCGCCGCCCAAGAGCTGGCTTTCACACTTGCGAACGGGCGCGCGTATTTACGCGCCGCCGTCGACGCCGGTTTGGATGTCGACATCGTCGCGCCGCGCGTCTCGTTTTTTTGGAACGCGCACAACAATTTCTTCGAAGAGGTCGCGAAGTTCCGCGCCTCGCGCATGTTGTGGGCGGATATCGTCCGTCACGAGTTCAACGCCAAATCGCCCAAGTCGTGGCTCATGCGTTTCCACACGCAGACCGGCGGATCCACGCTCACCGCGCAAGAACCCGACAACAACGTCGTGCGCGTGACGCTACAGGCGCTGGCAGCGGTTCTGGGCGGAACGCAATCGCTTCATACCAACGGCAAAGACGAGGCGCTCGCGTTGCCGACCGAGCGCTCCGCCAAACTCGCATTGCGAACGCAACAGATCATCGCCCTCGAAAGCGGAGTGGCCGACACCGCCGATCCGCTCGGCGGATCGTACTTCGTCGAGCGGCTCACCGCCGACATGGCGGCAGCCGCTCGCGCGATCATGGCAGAGATCGACGCGCGCGGTGGCGCAGTCGCCGCCATCGAAGCCGGTTGGATTCAAGAACAGATTGCGGACAGCGCGTATCGCGCGCAGGCGCGAGTGGAAGCCGGCGACGCCGCAATAGTCGGCGTGAACAAATACGTCGATCCGGTCGCGGAGACGCAAGCCGTGGAGGTGCACCGCATCGATCCCGCGCTCGAACGCGATCAGCGAGCATCGCTGGCCGCGTTTCGCGCCGCCCGCGATGGCGCACTGGTCGAGCAGCGTCTCGCTGCCGTCAAGCGCGCGGCCTCCGGCGGCGCGCCACTGCTTCCGGAGTTCATCGAGGCCGTCGACGCGGGCTGCACGCTCGGCGAAACGTCCGATGCGCTGCGCGAGATATTCTCCGTGCACCGGCCCACGGCGTTCGTCTGATGCTCGAGCGGCCCATCGATCATGTCGCTTTGGTCGTGGCGGATCTAGCGCAAGCCGAGAAGATCTATGCGGCGCTCGGATTCGAAGTCCGCTATCGCGAACGGGTAGACGAGCAGGGTGTCGAAATCATCGGCATGAGGGCCGGGGACTCCACGATCGAGCTCATGAAACCGCTCGCCGCGGACTCGGCGCTCGACCGGTTTCGCGGCGACAAGCCGACCAGGCTCCACCATATCGCCTACCGGGTCGCCGACTTAGAGGACGAGCTTGCCCGCCTGAGCAGCGCCGGCATCCGCCTCATCGATGAGCGCCCGCGCCGCGGCGCGCATGGCAATTTGATCGCTTTTATCCACCCTTCGGCAACCGGGGGTACCTTAGTCGAGCTTTGTCAGCCGCAAAACCTTGTGTCCGGAGCGAGGGACGCCGATACATAAGAGTGAGAAGGCAGGCACGATGAAGCATCCCTCCACGAAGACTGTCCCGTCAGCGACAGTGAACCCGCTCGTCGACGCGACGGGCGCAGGCGTCATCTCCACTGACGCATCCGGCAACATCACCTATTGCAGCGGCGCCGCTGCGGCGCTCTTCGGCTTCGACAGCGGAGCTCTCGAGGGTCGCAAGATCGGCGCGATCATCGAAGACCGCGGACGTCCGGCGCCCGCCGCGCCGACCGCGGATTTCGACGGAATCGGTTTGCGCCGCAACGGCGATCCGTTCAATCTCGACATCGGCGTTTTGGAGTTGCGCACAAGCGGACCGAGCTCATACCTTTGGGTGGTTCGCGACAAGGCGGGCGCTTCGGTTCGAAAAGACCGGCTCGACGCGCTCTGGCGGCTCATCGTCGGAGCGGATCTCAATCTTGATGCGCAAGGCAAGGCCGTGCTCGACGAAGGCAAGCGTTCGCTCGCGATGGACTTCGCGGCGCTTGGTCACATCGAAGGCGCGCAGCTCGTCGTCGACTTCGCCTCTCCGGACGAGCCCGAACGCGGGCGCGGTGCGCGCATTCCCTTGCGCTCGACGTTTTCTGCGCTGGTCCTCGAAGCGAAAGGTCTGCTCGGCTCCAGAGGCGATGAGGCAAAAGGACGCGGCGCGGGCATCGGCACCACTTTCAAGGCAGGTGAACTGCAATACGTGTTGATGTTCACCGCAAAGGCACCACGCTCGGTCGATTTTCCCGAAGAAGACAACGTCTACGTCGAGATGCTCGGCGCGTACTTCGCACGCCTTCTCGCGCAAAGCGCGCAATCGACTCAGATAAAGAGGATCGCGTTCGAAGATGAACTGACCGGGCTTCCCAACCACGCTTTTTGCCAGGCTCGTTTGCAGGAGCGCTTCGCCGCGACCGCGCGGCGTACGGAGAAATTCACACTCTTTTTGACCGGGTTTGACGCCTTCAAGCGCGTGAACGACATTGGCAGAGACGTCGGCGACGGCGTGCTCGCCGAAGCCGCCCGGCGACTCAGTGACGCAGCTCCATCCGCCGACGTCATCGCCCGTTTCGACGGCGATCAGTTCTGCGTGCTCGTCTCCGACGCGATGACTTCCACCGAGGCCGAGCAACTCGCCAGGACTCTGATCGAAATGCTCTCGATGGCGTACTCGATCAACGGCCACGACGTCGCGGTCACGACCAGCGTGGGCATCGTCGTATTTCCCGGCGACGCGGCGAATGCCGAAACGTTTGAAAGCAACGCGCGCGTCGCGCTCCAGCGCGCCAAACAGCAGAGCCCAGGATCGCTGTGTTTTTTCAGCAGCGAATTCACCGAGAGCCTGGAGCAGCGCCGGGTGCTTCGCGAGGCGCTGCGAGTCGCGCTCGACAATCACGAATTTGCTCTCTACTACCAGCCGCTGGCGGACCTCGAAACCGGAGCCGTGATCGGCGCCGAGGGGCTGCTACGTTGGACCCGCCCCGGGCACGGAATCGTTCTGCCCGGTGAGTTCCTCTCGCTTGCTGAAGAGAGCGGGCTGATGATTCCAATCGGCAACTGGGTCGTGCGCGAAGCGTGCAAGCAGTGCCGCCGTTGGGCCGACGCCGGCACGCCCTTGCGCGTCGCGTTCAATGTCTCGGCCCGGCAATTCCAGTCGCCGTCGTTCGCGCGCCAGGTCGGCGCGGCGATGGCTCAAGCCGGAGCCGATCCGAAACTCTTGGAGATCGAGATCACCGAAGCCATCGCCATACAGCATCCCGGATCGGTGCAATTGATCTTGACCGACCTGCGTCATCTCGGCGTCAGAGTAGCGCTCGACGACTTCGGCACTGGTTATTCGTCGTTCGCCTATCTCAAGAGCCTGCCGGTCGACATCATCAAGATCGATCAGATGTTTGTCAGCCGCGTACCCATCGACAATGACGATTCTGCGATCGTGCGCGCAATCATCGCTTTCGGCTTGTGCACCGGGCGCGACGTGCACGCCGAAGGCGTGGAGTCTGTGGAACAGGCGAATTGGCTTCGGGCCGAAGGCTGCGACACAGCGCAAGGCTTTTTGTTTGGAAAAGCGATGCCGGTCGACGAGTTCACCGCTTTCGTGCAAGAGTACAACACGGAGAAGGATCCGGCGTAACGTCTGCGCTTGCGCAAGTGCCGGAACCCATCGACGGTGCGCCATGAATATGCCGGGCGTAGCGCGAATCGGCCGGTCATGAGGGACTCGCGCCCGATTCGAATCATGGCCGTCGTCACCGCGACGTTTGCATTGGCGGCCGGCGCATGCAGTGGGGGGCGCGGCGATTTCCCCTACAGCGGCACGTTACTCCGAGAATCGGCTTCGGTGGGCAGCACGATCGGCGGTCGGGTGACCTCGGTTTTAGTCGCGAGCGGAAGCCGCGTGCGCGCCCGGCAAGTCATTCTCACGTTCGACGATTTGCAGCAGCGCGCCGCGGTGGCGGCTGCGCAAGCGCAAGCAAAAGCAGCCGAAGCCACGCTCGCAGACGCGATCGCCGGACCGCGGCCGAGCGAAATCGCGCGCGCCGACGCACAGGCGGCACAAGCACAAGCCGCATACGAGCAACTCCGATTGTCGGGCGGCCCGCAAACATCGGGAGCCGCCGCACAAGTCCGGGCGAGCGAAGCGCAACTTAGGCTTGCTCAAGCAAACGCAGGCATCGCCGCGCGCACGGCGCAGCGCCAGCGCGAGTTGTACGTCAAGGGCGCCATCGCTTTGCAGACGGCGGACAGCGCCGAGGCTGCGGCCCGCGCCGCGAGCGACGCCGTGGGCACCGCGCAAGCATTGCTGCACGCCGCGCAAGCTCAAGCCGCTGCGGTGGAGCGAGCCGATGTACCCCAGCAGACGCAAGCCGCTCTGCAAGCGTATCTCGCCGCAAGCGCTCAAGCCACAACGATTCGGGCCGGCACTCGACCAGAGCAGATCCAGAGCGTGCGTGCGCAAGCGCTCGCGGCTGTTGCCAACGAGAGACTTGCCGAAGCCAAGCTGGCAGAGTGCACGGTACGCGCACCGGCCGATGGAGTGGTGAGCGCGCTCGACCTCCATCGCGGCGATCTGGTCGCGCCCGGTGCGATCGTCGCCACCGTCGATGAGTTCCAAGATCCGTACGTGCGCATCTATGTCCGCCAAGCAGATCTCGCTGATTTCGCGACCGGCACTGCCGTCCACGTGCGCGCCGATGACGCGCCCGATAAGACCTTTGACGGCGTCGTGGCGCAGGTCGACTCGAACGCTCAATTCACACCGCGCGATGTGCAGACGCCGGAGGATCGCGCCGACTTGAGCTTTGGCGTTAAGATTCAGGTCCACGATCCCGGAGGCGTGCTGCACGGAGGCACGACGGCAAGCGTAGCCGTTCCGTGACGGCGGCCATCTCTGCCGACCGGCTCACCAAGCGTTACGGCGAGCGCGCCGTCGTGAACGAATTGTCGCTCTCCGTCGAGCCGGGCAGCATCTTCGGTTTTCTCGGACCGAACGGCAGCGGCAAGTCGACCACGATTAAGATGTTATGCGGCCTCGTCCAACCTAGCTCGGGCACCGGGACTGTCTGCGGCTTCGACATCGAGCGCGAAGATGACGGCGTGCGGCGGTCCATCGGCTACGTCTCGCAATCATTCTCGCTGTATGACGAGCTGACGGTGCAACAGAATCTCGAATTCTACGGCCGCGCCTACGGGCTCGACCCCGAGCGGCGAGCGCAGCGCAAGAAAGCCGTGATCGATCTGACCGGCCTTCCCCGCTATGAGAACACGCTCGCCCGCAATCTGTCGGGTGGATGGAAACAGCGGCTGGCCCTTGCGTCCGCGCTGTTGCACGAACCGCACGTGTTGTTCTTGGATGAACCGACGGCAGGCATCGATCCGGTGGCGCGGCGCGAGTTATGGGACCTGCTTTTCAAGCTGGCGAGCGACGGCGCGACGCTGTTCGTCACCACGCACTATATGGACGAGGCGGAGCGCTGCAGCCGGCTCGGCTACATCTTCGAAGGCGATCTGATCGCACTCGGCACGCTCGATGAACTGCGCGCGATGCCCGGCATCGCGCCGCCGGGCACGATCCGCTTTCGAGTGGGCACGGCGAACGTCATGGCGGCATTCGCACGCGTCCGTACGCTAGACTACGTCCGCGATGCGACCATCTTCGGCCGCGACCTCCATATCGTCGCCAACGAGGGGATCGATGAGGCGCGGCTTCGCGCCGATCTGACGGCCGCGGCCGGACGGATCGATGTCGTCGAACGCATCGAACCGTCGCTCGAAGACGTGTTCGTCGCGCTGACCCGCGAGCACGGCGCGGCATGAGAAAGTCCTTCGACGCTCGCGGCTTCCAAGCGGTGCTCTACAAAGAGGTTATCCACGTCGTACACGACCGGATCACGTTGATACTCGCGCTGCTCTTGCCGATCGTACAGCTTCTGCTCTTCGGCTGGGCTATCAACACGCGCGTGGCTCATATCAGCACGGCGTACCTCGATGAAGACCGCGGTGCAGTGGCGGCGCAAGTCCTGGACGCTCTGCGATCTTCCGGCGAATTCGACCTCGTCTACATGGCGACGTCGCGAGAAGACTTGCGCGAGCGCATCGTCGCCGGACGCGTGCGGGTTGCCGTCGACGTGCCGCCGAATTTCACCGCCGGCGTCCGCGCCGGCCGGCAGGTCCAGCTTCAGGTGCTCATCGACGGATCGGACTCGTCGATCGCGCAGGAGGCGCTCGGCGCCGCCTCGATCATCGGTCAAGCGGTTTCAGCACGCGTGGGCGGCACCGTGAGCGTCGCACCGCTCATCGACGTCCGGCCGCGTATGCTTTTCAATCCAAGTCTGCGCAGCGCGAACTTCCTCGTGCCCGGACTGATCGGCGTGATCATGCAATTGATCACGATATTCTTGACGTCGCTTTCTATCGTGGGCGAACGGGAGCGCGGTACTCTCGATCAGCTCCTGGTGACGCCGATCGGGTCGACCGGCCTCATGCTCGGCAAGATCGTGCCGTACGCGATTATCGGCTTCGTCGATTTCCTCTTGGTGTTGGCCGCGATGCGCTACGTCTTCGACGTGCCGATCTTGGGAAATGTTTGGCTGCTGCTGTTGCTCTCGCTAGGATTTCTCATCGCGTCGCTCGGACTCGGCCTCTTGATCTCAAGCGTGGCCCGCACGCAAGCGCAAGCGATGTTGATGGCCTTTGGGACGATGATGCCGTCGATCCTGCTGTCGGGCTTCTTCTTCGAACGCGACGCCATGCCGCTGTTCATGCAGTGGGTCGGCTATGCTATTCCCTTGACATACTTCCTTGAGATTTTGCGCGGCATCGTGCTCAGAGGAGAGACGATGAGCGCGTTGTGGCCATCGGTCACCGCGATGCTCGGCTTAGGCGCTTTCCTGATCGTCGTCGCCAGCGTCCGGTTCGCGAAGACGACGACCTGAGCCGGGTCGCGTGCGGTCAACCCTGCGGCGTGGCCTTTGGCGCCGGAGCCGGCGATGATGCGGCGTGCGCTTTTGCCGTAAGGACTTTTATCGCGCGATCGATGTTCGCCACGGCGACATCATCGCCCGCGCCTGAAAGCGTCTGACGAGCGGCGCGCAAGTCCGAAATCGCGCCAGTCACGTCCTTCGCGAAAAGGTCCGTCTGCGCGCGCAGCAGTCTGTATTGAGCCACCATCGGGGCTAGCTTGATGGCGGCGCCATAGTCCGCCAAAGCGGCTGGATAAAGGTGAGAGCGCTGATAGAACATCGCGCGATCGGCGAGCAAGGCCGGATTCGCGACGTTTAACTTCATTGCGACGGAGATGTCCTTGATGGCCGATTTTTGATTGCCGAGGGCACTCTCGATAACGGCACGACCGCGATACGTATAGACCGACGGCCCGTTCGCGACGCTTTTGTTCATGTCGGCCAGGGCGCCTTTGAGATCCCCGGATTGTCCTTCGGCAGAAGCCAGGTTGTACTCGGTCATCGCGTCTTTTGGACTCTGTGCGCTGGCCCGCCGGAGATCGGCAAGCGCAAGATTGTTTTCGCCGAGCTGCCCGTAGGCCGCGCCGCGATTGGAATATGCGATTGCGTTGTTAGGATCCGCCTTGACGATGCGCGAGAAATCGACGATCGCGTCATCGAATTGTCCGAGCCTGACCTCGGCATTGCCGCGATCGAGGTACGACGCTAAGAAACCGGGGTCCAGCTGGATCGCCTGACCGAAGTCGTTGATCGCAGCCGTGTTGTTACCCGCTTTGAACTCCGCTTCGGCCAATATGAATTCGGGCTGGGCTGCCATGTTCGGACCGGGCGTCGCAGCGGCTGGTGCCGTGGTCGCAGCAGCTGGAGCCGGCGTCGCGACAACTGGCACCGGAGTGGCGCTCGATGGCTGTGGCGATGGCGACGCCGCTAATGTCGCGGTCAATGCCATGACAGCTAGGAACGACATAAAACCCTCGATGTGCGCGCGATAGAGATGCTCGGCCTCCTATAAACAAAAAAACCCGGGAGCGCGCCGCCGTGGCTGCGCTGCTTCCTGGTATGGGCTTACTTCGCCGTTTCTGGCCCAGGACCTTTGTCCAGGGCTGCCCGCAACGACCCGCCCGCTTGTGCAATCCTTTGCGTGGCCTCGTCCGGCATGCATGCGTAGACGAGCTGGATGACGGCGGTCTTGATATTCCAGCCGTTTGCTTCGAGTGCCGCGCGTGCTTCCTCGGCTGAAACTTCACCCAGCTGCACCACCAGCCGTTCTGCGCGCGCCCGGAGCTTTGCGTTGTTCGCCTGGAGGTCGACCATCCAGTTGCCATGGACCTTTCCGAGCTTCACCATCACCGCCGTGCTGATCATGTTCAGCACGAGTTTTTGCGACGTGCCGGCTTTGAGTCGCGTTGAACCGGCGATCACCTCGGGACCCACGAGCAGCGCGATGCTGATTTGCGCAATCCCCGCGAGCGGCGAGTGTGACGTGTTCACGACGGCGATGGTGAGCGCTCCCCGCACGCGGGCTTCTCGCACCGCGCCCACAACATACGGGGCGGCACCGCCCGCGGACAGACCGATCACGACGTCGCCCGGCCCGATGCCGCTTGCGCCGGCTTCAACCGCACCCTGCTTTTCATCGTCCTCCGCCGATTCGACGGCGGAAGTCAGGGCTGCGCGTCCGCCGGCGATGTGACCCACGACGAGATCGGGCGGCGTGGAAAACGTCGGCGGAATCTCCGACGCATCGAGCACACCGATTCGCCCGCTCGTCCCCGCGCCGAAATAGTGCATTCGACCGCCCGCGCGAAGACGATCCGCGATCTCGTCGACGGCAGCGGCGATCACCTCGATCTCGCGCTCGACGGCCCATGCGACGCGCCGGTCTTCGTCGTTGATGCGGTGGAGCAAGTCGACCGTGCCGAGCCGATCGAGCTCAACCGTCGATGGATTTTGTTGTTCGGTGATAGGCAGGTCGGGCATGGCTACCCCGTTCGTTCTGTAGTAGGGCACGCAACGCTTGCCCCAAAAAAACTAGGGCAAGCGTTGCTTGCCCTAGTACG